>CALFIV010000104.1 GCA_937877295.1 uncultured Clostridia bacterium | reverse complement strand
ACGCCGAGACCGAGCTCTCCCGGACAGACCGTGCCGCACACGACGACGCTTCCTGTTCCGTCCGTGATTCCGTCTGCGTCAAGCGGCCTTGTTACGCCGAAGCCGCCGGTCACATCCATGCCGGTACGCACGCCCTCTCCGCAAAACACCAACCAGGCTACAGCCGGAACAACCACGCAGCCGACGGCATCTGAGCCGGGCACGACCGAACCGGCTGACATCACAGCCGAACCTACCGAACAGGCGGAAGAGACTTCGCTGATTGTAGCAGAGGGTACGCCGGAAGCGACGGAACGCATCATTGAAGAACCGTTGACGCCGACGCCGGAAATCATCGATTCTGAGCCGGTATCGCAACCGAACAGCGCGCTTGCAATCGCTGTGATCGCGGGCATCGTGGTCGTGATTCTGCTTGCGATTCTTGCAATCGTTTTGATCCTGATTCGGAACAAACGAATGAATGAACAAGACTGATCATAGCAAACCGATGTAAAGGGGCTTTTTCAAAGTCCCTTTTCTTGCGTTTTGGAACGAATTGTAGTATGATATGTGAGATTTGTGAAAGGAGGAGAAGAAATGCGAAAGATTACGACGAGACAGTTGACGTTTGCCGCGCTGTTTTGCGCGCTGGCAGTTCTTCTCTCCATTCATCCGTTTACGTTCTATTTAATGCCGAGCGTGCGCATCACATTTCGTGAGATCCCGATATATTTGTGTTCCGTGACGCTTGGGCCGGTTCTCGGCGGACTGTGCGCATTCGTTTCTGATCTGTGCGGCACATTCATCAGCAATTCGGGAAACGCTTGGAATCCACTGTTCGCGCTGAATGCAGTTCTCATGGGCGTGCTGCCCGGATTGCTGTATCGAATTTGCATTGTGCACATGAAGCGCATTTACGCGACCTGCCTGTCGATTGCGCCTGTCAACCTTTTGGTATCTTGGCTGCTGTCGTCGCTTTGGCTGCACGTCTTGAAGTTTGACGGCGGATTGACGTTTTGGGCGCTTCTGCTGAGCCGACTGCCGCTCACAATCATCATGACCGTGATACAGATCGCTATGGTCATGCTGCTGACGCCGCTTGCCAGGCGCGGGATCGAAGGAGGAACTGTCAAATGACATACAACGAAGTAATCGAATACATCCACAGCCTCTATTGGCGCGGTTCAAAACTCGGCCTCACGCGGACGATTGAACTGTGCCGTATGTTGGGCAATCCGCAAAAGAAGCTCAAATTCATCCATGTCGCAGGAACAAACGGAAAGGGCTCAACCTGCGCCATGCTTTCCCGTATCTTGCATGCACAGGGATACCGTATCGGACTGTTTGTGTCTCCCTATGTAGACCGTTTTAATGAACGGATTCAGTTGAATGACGAACCGATTTCCGATGAAGATCTGGCCGCGCTGGTCAGCGAAGTCGCGCCGATCGTAGATTCCATGCAGATTCCGGTCACAGAGTTTGAGATCGTTGCAGCAATTGCGTTTCTGTATTATGCACGGCAAAACTGCGACTATGTCGTGCTCGAAGTGGGGCTCGGAGGCGAGTTGGATGCAACAAATGTGATCGATACGCCACTTCTTGCAATCATCACAGCGATCGATTACGATCACATGCATATTCTCGGAAACACCATCGGCGAAATCGCACAGGCAAAAGCCGGGATCATCAAAGACAATGGAACGGTTCTGTTTTACGGTGAACATCAGGATGCGCTTCCGGTCATTCAAGACGCATGTGAACGGCATCATGCAAAGCTCAACATCTGCGATCGGTCAACGATTGTTCCGGAGTCATATGATCTGCACGGTCAAAGCTTCTCTTATCGCAATTACTGCCATCTGAAGCTCGGACTGCTTGGACAATACCAGATGAACAACGCTGCAACCGTGATCGATGCGGTAGAACTTCTGCGGCAAACAGGCGTTGCAATCTCTGATGAAGCGATCCGTGAAGGGCTGATGCAGACCAAATGGCCTGCCAGATTTGAACTGCTTCGCGAAACGCCGCCGTTCTTTGTGGACGGGGGACACAATCCGCATGGCGTCAGAGGAACGGTTGAAACCTACAGAAGACTCTTCGGCAATGAAAAGGCGACGGTCGTCATGGGCATGATGCGTGACAAAGACGTCGGGAAATCCATTTCGCTTCTGTTGCCCATTGCAAAAACGTTCTATACGGCAGCACCGGACAATCCAAGATCCATGCCCGCTGAAGAGCTTGCGCAGGAGATTCGTGCGCTCGGCGGAAAGGCGGAGGCGTTTGATTCCGTCAGAGAAGCGATTCTTTCGGCCAAACAAAGCGAAGGAATCGTGCTGGCGGTCGGTTCGCTGTATATGGCGGGTGAAGTGCATGCGGCCTTTTGGGGGACAAACGAATGATTCTGTATGGCAATATCGCAAAGGATGCGATCGAACAGCAGATTTCGAACACACTGGCAAAGATCCGCGAGAAGGGCGAATCGGTGCGAATCGTTACACTGCGCGTCGGGGAAGATCCGGCGGATTTGGCGTATGAGAAACAGATCCGGAAGCGTTGCGCATCGTTTGAAATCGATGTCGTTTCCCAAAGATTTCAGACGCAGGCAGAACTGATCGAAGCGATCGAACGCGCCAACGAGGATGATTCGATCGATGGAATCATGCTGTTCAAGCCGCTTCCAAAGACATGGAACGCCGATGAAGTCGTATCTCATATTGCACACGAAAAGGATATTGACGGCGCATGCGGAGAGAATTCGGACTACGTGCCATGCACTGCAGAGGCTTGCGTCAACCTGATTCGTGCGTATGGGATTGATCCAAAGGACAAGCAATGCGTTGTGGTTGGCAGAAGCGCAACCGTCGGAAGACCTTTGCGTATGTTGCTTGAGCGCGCAGGTGCATCCGTTACGGTCTGCCATTCCCAAACCACGGATTTGCCGGGCGAAACCCGCAAAGCAGAACTGCTGTTTGTTGCATGCGGAAAACCGAAAATGATCGATGCGAGCTGTGTATCTCCGGGGCAGATCGTGATTGATGTCGGCTTTCACGCGGGCGAAGACGGTATTTGCGGCGATGTGGATGCGGATGCGATTGCATCGATCGTGGATTCCTACAGCCCCGTACCGCGCGGCGTCGGGAGCGTAACCATGCCGACGCTGCTGCTGCATGCTGTGCAGGCACATGAGAGGAGAAACTGTCCATGAAGCTATTAGCGCTTGACATCGACGATACGTTGATCGGAACGGGAAAGATGCCGTCGGAACGGCTGAAACGCGCCATACACTTGGCGGAAGCGCATGGCGTTACGGTCGTGCTTGCCACCGGAAGAGGTTTTTTGGGCAGCAAGGCAATTCGTGATGCGCTGGAACTGAACGGACCGCTGATCCATTACGGCGGTGCGATGATCAGCGACGGAAAAACCGGCGAGCATCTGTACGCAAGCTATCTTCGTCCGGTCGACGTCATTACGGCATTCGCCATTGCAGACGCGTTTGAAATCCATGCACAGATCTACGAAGAAGACACGGTAATCTTCCGTAAGGCGAACGAATTCACAGAGCGTTATACATCGAGCTTGCAGATTCCGTTTGTGGAAGATCCGAAGCTTTTGTACCGTTCGCTGGACCGTGTGCCGAAGGTGCTCTATTTTGTTACAATGGACCGGGAAGCAGAGCTGCAACGTGAGATTCGGGCGCTGCTGCCTCGGCATATTTCCGTACTGGGGTCAAAGCCGGGATTTATTGAGCTCGGCTCTGTCAACGCAACAAAAGGGACGGCTTTGGAACGCCTTGCCGCCATGCTCGGGATTGATCGAAGCGAAGTGACGGCAATCGGAGACAATACACTCGATCTGGATATGATCGAGTGGGCAGGGACAGGCGTTTGTGTAGCGAACGGCAACGAATTGGTCAAACAAAAAGCCGATCTTGTAATCGGCGCATGCGAAGACGACGGCGTTGCAGCCTATCTGGAATCGCTTTTTCGTTGATTACAAATTCACATGATCTGAGAACGGCGGCGTAAACGATGCACCGACGCTGGTCAATTCTTGGATAAAAACATCGGTAAAGCCGAGCGAGAGACAGTAGTCGACGGCGGCGTCGTATTCGCGCTGCGTAAGCGGACGGTCGAGAGGCTTCAATTTGCAAGACGGAATCGGAGTAAACTGCGACATCAGAGAAACCGGACAGTCCGTACCGAAATGTGCTTTGATCGCATCCAAAACAGAACGGGTATCGAATACACAACCGGGAAGGACCAGATGGCGAATGCGCACGCCGCGCACGGCAACACCGTTTTTGTCGGTTACCATCGGACCAACCTGCCGATACATCTCCTCAATGGCAGAAATCGCCGTTTCATAATAATCCGGCGCAAGCGAGAACTTCTTTGACAGCCGGGAATCGACATACTTCAAATCCGGCAGGTACACATCAACGAGACCTTGATAGGCACGAATGGTATCAACCGATTCATACGCGCTTGTATTGTACACGACGGGAATGGAAAGGCCGCTCTCTTTGGCTGCTTTCAGCGCGCGTGTGATCGCATCGTGATGGGGCGTCGGGGTTACCAGATTGATGTTATGCGCACCGAGCGAGGAGAGCTTTTGCATTGCGTCGGCAAGCCGATCCGCGGGGAAGGGTTCGCCGAGTGTACCGTCCTGAATTGATATATTCTGGCAAAAAACACATTTCAGGTTGCACCCGGAAAAGAAAATTGTCCCGCTGCCGCGCGTACCGCTGATGCACGGCTCTTCATCAAAATGCAGCGCTGCGCGCGCGACAAGCGGAACAGAAGAACAGCCACAATAACCGGATGCGACTGTTCGATCGATTTGACAGTTTCTTGGACAAATTTCGCAGGACATCAGAATACGCGTCTTCCGCACACAAAGTTCCGATACCAATAGGAGGAGAAGGAGCTTTGAACAACTTCGCCCTTACTGGCGCTTGCATGAATGAATTTGTTGCTGCCGATATAGATCGCGGTGTGATTGACCTTTTCGGATGAGTCGCTCTTGAAGAACAGTAAATCCCCCTTTTTGAGATCATCAACGGAATCGATTCGCTGCCAGCTATCGTTGTTCGAATAGGTATAGGCGTTTCGGCGGCCAACCTTGACGCCGCATTTGTTCAGGCAATAATAAACCAATCCGGAGCAGTCAAACGAATTCGGCCCTTCGTCGCCGAGGATATACGGATCGCCGAGCTGATCCTTTGCACAGCGAATCATTTCGTCGACACCCGTTCCATAGGTTGCGTTGTCGTTCCCGGCCTTCGGCGTCGGTTTCGGCGTAGCCGTCGGCTTAGGCGTAGCCGTCGGTTTCGGCGTATTGGTGGGTTTTGGCGTATTCGTCGGCTTCGGTGTATTCGTTACTTTCGGTGTATTTGTAACCTTTGGGGTATTCGTTGCTTTCGGCGTGTTCGTAACCTTCGGAGAAGCAGTTGCTTTCGCAGTCGTTTTCGGTGTTGCGGTTGTCTTAGCGGTTGCTTTCGCAGTCGCTTTTGGCGTCGCAGTCGTCTTAGCCGTTGCCTTCACAGTCGGTTTTGCCGTCGGCTTCGGCGTCGGAGTGGGAGTCGGTTCGGGCGTCGGCGTTGCAAGCTCGATAGCATCGTCCGAGTAGAGAAGATCCCAATCATCGCGTGTGATCTGGCCGTCGGTATTCAGCGCGTTTTTCGATTGAAAGCGAAGCACGGCTTCTTCCGTCTGCGGACCGAAATACCCGGTGACGCGATCTGCATAGTATCCGAGATTGGAAAGCTGACGTTGAATACTCTTAACGTCCGGCCCGTCATCGTTGAGTTTAATGCGATACTCCTGCGCTCCCGAGGAAAACAGAATCTCCTGCAGTGCTGCGGTTGCGATTCCGGTCATCGGCATATCGGTTGCACGCTGAAACAGCATGACGGCATTGCGCGTTGATTCGTTATAGAGCGTATCCGGCTCGTCCGCATCCATATATCCGAGGTCCATCAGTCTTTCCTGAAGCGCGGATACGGCAGAATTGTTATCGCCGAGCTGCAGCGTAGCGTAGAGGGAAACATTGATGCGATTCTGTTCCGGCGTGGCAGTCGGTATAAAGGTGGCAAGGAATGACGCGGACAAGGGGACAGATGTTTGCTGATTTGCTAGGACGGAGGATTCATCCTCGGTCAAATATTCGGAAGTCGAATTGGCGGATTGAAAGAGACGTTTGGCATGCTGCTGAATGGCAAAGTACAAACCGACGCCCGCAAGCAAGGTGCAAAGGAACAAAGCGCAGGTGATGCGCAACCACATCGGGATCATTTTTTTGCGGCCGGAGGGCAGTCTCGGTACGTTTTTCTCCATCGTTCGACTCCTTATATCACATTATAGCATATAAGATGTGTTATAATCTTGAAATTTCTAAGAATTATTTCCAAATAACAAAAGTTGTGGTATACTGCTCTTATGTCAGTTTTGCATGTGGAACATTTGAAGAAATCGTTTGCGGACCGAACGTTGTTCGAGGACGTCTCCTTTGAGATCCGCCCGGGCGAGCGTGTCGGTCTGATCGGCGTAAACGGATGCGGAAAATCAACGCTGATGCGGATTCTGATGGGCAAAGAGCCCTATGATTCCGGTTCATTCGGGATGCGTCAAGGTGCGAAGCTTTCCTATGTCGAACAAATTCCGAAGCTTGATGCATCGGTCGATCTTTACCGGTTCACTTTGGAAGCGTATCGCCCGCTGCTCGATCTGGAAGCCGAGGAAACGCGCATCTTGAAGGGCCTTGAAACGGAAACGGATCAGAGGGATCGCCTGATTGAACGGCATGCGGTGGTGCTTGATGCGCTGGAACGCGGCGGCGGCAGCACGTTTCGCGCAATGACTCGTTCCGCGCTTTTGGGACTCGGTTTTTCGGAGGAAGATCTTGCGCGACCCGTTACCACGTTTTCCGGCGGACAGATCAGCAAGGCGATGCTTGCGCGTGCGATTCTGGAGGAAGCCGATTTGCTGCTTCTGGACGAACCGACCAACAACCTTGATATAACGGCGATCCGATGGTTGGAAGATTACTTCAAGCTCTACAAAGGCGCTGTGCTTGTCGTTTCTCATGACCGTGCTTTTTTGGACGACACCGTTACAAGGATGCTCGAATTGCAGAACGGGAAGATGCGGGGAACTGCGGGAAACTATACGCGGTATATGGAACTGAAGCTTGACGAGCGCGAACTGCAGCAGAAGCTTTATCTGCAAAAACAGAAAGAAATCAAACGCATCGAAGGCATCATTGCGCAGCAGCGCAGATGGAATCAAGAACGCAATTATGTCACCATCGCATCCAAAGAAAAGCAGATAGAACGCATCAAACGCGACATGGTCGTTCCGGAAAAGGATGAAAAATCGATCGCGTTCCATTTTTCAACGCCGACGCCAACCGGTAATGAGGTGGTGGCATTGCACGATCTCGGCAAGTCGTTCGGAGACCGGCGAATTTTTTCCGGCCTGAATACCATGATCCGCGCAGGCGAAAGCGTATGCATCATCGGTGCAAACGGATGCGGAAAGACAACCCTGTTGAAAATCCTGACTGGGCTGGAACTTCCGACGGAAGGCACATATAAGATCGGGACGGGCGTTCGCATCGGATACTATGCGCAGAATACGTTTGACTTAAACGATGCGCAGACGGTCATCGGAGAACTGTCCGATACCTTTCCGCATATGGATTATTCACAGCTACGGGGAGCGCTCGGCACATTCCTGTTCCGGAATGACGACATTGAAAAATGCATTTCTTCGCTGTCGGGCGGCGAAAAAGCAAGAATCAGGCTTTTGAAGCTTGTCCTGTCCGGCGCGAACGTATTGCTGCTCGATGAGCCGACCAACCATCTGGACATCGCATCCGCAGAAATGCTGGAAAACGCGATCGAAAAATTTGGGGGTACGGTGCTCATCGTTTCTCACGACCGTTATCTGGTGCGGAGACTTGCGGATCGCGTATTGCTTCTCACCGAAAACGGACTGGTGGAGCAGACGGACGAGTCGGAGGATCTGTTTGAACGTATTGTGGAACGGAAGCCGGAGAAACGTAAATCCGTACACGAATCTGTCGAAAACACATATCTGAAACGAAAAGAGACGCGTACAGAACGCGCGAAGGCAAAGCAGGAGGTTCATCGGATCGAACGCTTGATTGTTCAAAACGAAGAAGAACGTAAGCAAGCGGAGCAAGCGTTGGAAGAGGCGCAGCGCACAAACGCGTATCGCGAGATGGAACGCCTGTACGAAACGATCTCTGCATTGAATGCAGATGAAACGTCGCTGTACGAACAACTGGAAGCGGCAGAACATGCTGTATCGACCTTTGAAACGGAGGAGCAATCATGATCTGGCAGTATTTTCCGATCGGTTTTCGTTTTCCGGTCCGTGATTTTTCCGAAGAAACAAAACGAGCATGCTGGGAAACGGCGCTGTCTGCGCTGTATGCGTCCGATCCGAAAGATGTGACGCTGTACGACGCACAGGAAACGTACGATGTCGGATCAGGCGGACCTGTTTATATCTGTATCGCTTGTTTCTACGGGATCAAGCAGGCGCGCTCCTCTGCCAAGGTCCTGATGTCGCGCGATCGCCTGATGAGCAGACTGTGCAGCCATCAGCCGATTATTCAGGCGAATGCGCTGGAAAGCTTCGGACCGTATCCGCTGCTCTTTCCCTACACGACGCTCTTCCGATCTCACTTGTCACGGAACGGAAAGGACGCTTCGAAACGGTATCTGTGCATAATGCGAACGGAGACCGTTTGATGGATATCATCGGGATTCTGCCGAATGAGACGGCGGTGATGGAGACAACGGGAAAAGACACTGCGATCATAGGTGCGCTCATACAAAGAATTGCAGATTTCGGCTATCGCAAGATTCTGATCGGCGCAGATGCGGATGCTGACAAAGAGCATGTGCAAAACAGTCTGCAGCCGTTTGGAGGTCTTGGTGCAACCGTCCTTTCCGACGCCGAATCGGTGCTGCATGCGATCGACTTCGAAACGGCCGCCAAACAGGCAGACTTTGTGATTCTACATGCCTTTGATGCAGACGGCGATGCAGCAAAGACGACCCTTTCGGAGCTGAAAACCCTGCAAAAACCGACATGCCTGCTGACGCGGAAAGCGATCGACGCCAAACGTATGATGCGGGAAAACGCTGTGCTGCGCGGCGTCATCGAACTTGATGAAGCACAGCCGCTGCAGAAACAGTCGTTTGATGACAAAGTTCTGCCGTTGATCGGAAAAGACGTTGCCAAGGCGCAACAGGTATGATATAATTT
>CALFIV010000103.1 GCA_937877295.1 uncultured Clostridia bacterium | reverse complement strand
CTGGAGTTCAGACGTGTGCTCTTCCGATCTGCTGTCCGGAACGGCGACGGCGTGGTATTCGCCGCGCGCGATCGCGGGGTTCGCCCTGCGGATCATGATCAGTTTTTTATAATAGGTATAGAGGCTGGCTTCGTCGGTGATCTGCTGCGCGACGCCGTTCTGGATCTGGCTCGAAGCGTTGTACGTCGTGCCGACGGGATCTGCGATGGTATCGTCGTCGCCCCAGACCATGGCGAGGCGGCGGTTGGCGTCCGTGTTTGCGCCGCCGCGCGAGCCGCGCATACCGATTTCCTCCCCGTAATAGATGAACGGCGAGCCCGGACCGAGGATATAGAGGTTGGCAGCCATCTGCATATGCCATGCGGCTTCGGTCAAAAAGCCCGCGGCGCGGTCCATGTCGTGGTTGGAGATGAACGGAACGAACATGGCGTCCGGATTCTTGCCGTCGATCGAATCCAGGTACTGCTCCACGTACGAGCTGAGCTTGCCCGCGTTGCCCGCCTTGGCGGTTTCGGCAAACAGACCGGAGGTCTGCGAGGTCGTGAAGTTGAAGCAGTTCGTGGCGGGATAGTACAGATCGGTGATGCCGTCGCCGTCCCAGACCTCCGCGACCGTGTACATGTCGGGGTAGTCGGCGCGCAGCGTGTCGAGGAATTCCTGCCAGAACGCGACGCTCTTGTCATGATCGCCGAAGTACACATACTTCGCCGCGTCGAAGCGGAAGCCGTCGACGCCGCGGTCAAGGTAGTACCGCGCGACCTCCAGAAGCGCTTCGCGCACGGCGGGATTGTCGAAGTTCAGCTCCGGCATGCCGCCGTCAAAGTTGCATTCATAATAGATGTCCGTACCGGACAGCGCCGCGAACGTGCGCCCGGCCGGCGCGGATTCGCCCTTTGAGTAGTAGCTGTAAAAATCGTAATAGGGGTTTTCCGGATCGTCGTTGCGGTGCGCGCGTGTGAATTCCTTAAACCATTCGCTCGCGCGCGCGGTGTGGTTGATCACCATGTCCAGGATCAGCTTGACGTCGCGCGCGTGGCACAGCGCGATCAGCTCATCGAGATCCTCCTGCGTGCCGAAGCTTTCATCGACGGTATAATAGTCGATCGCGTCGTACTTGTGGTAGGAATTCGAAGAAAAGATCGGGGTCAGCCAGATGCCTTCAATGCCGAGCGACTTGCCGGAATTCGGATCGCCGTCGTTGAGATAATCGAAACGGTTGATAATGCCGCGAAGATCGCCGACGCCGTCTCCGTTCGAATCGGAGAACGAACCGACGAAGATCTCATAGAACACACGCGCGTTGTCGGGGATCGTGTCCTCCGAAGCGAGCAGCGCATCGGAGACGACGTATTCGTTCCCGGCTGAGCCGTCCTGCCCGGATTTGGTGCAGCATACGCACAGCAGCATGATCAGCGCAAGCAGCAGCAGACTGCTTTTTTTGAACATCGATTTCATACGATCTCCCCTCAATACTTTTTTCTCATCATATATTTTTCACCGTGGTTTGTCAAGCAGACGCTATGCAGACGCGAAAAAGTGTGCTATACTGATCTTATGAAACAGATCGAATTGTACAACCGGGAGGAACTGAACCGGGCGAAACAGAGGCAGAACCGCTCGGCGCTTTGGATGGCTGCGATCGGCGCGGCGGGGCTTTGCGTCTGCATCGCACTTTGTGTCGGCACTACACGAAAAAACGCGGACACGATGCTGCCGTTCATCATCGGCGCTTCGGTCGCTGCCGGGTGGATGGTCATCTTTCTGTCGCACGCGGTGTTCGGGAAGGCCAGAGCGACCGTGCGGCACACCGATCTGATGCTGACCGGCGAGCGCGAAACGTTTGTCGGTCGCTTCGAAAAGACCGACGAGGTCCGGCGCGTCAAGCACGGCGTGCCGGTTCGCAAGGTACGCGCATATATCGATGGATACGAGCGTGTGCTGAGCGTCAGCGAGAGCAAGGCCGAACGGCTGCCCGACGCGTTCGCGGGAAGGGTCGAGACGGTGTACGATTTTGTTGCGGCGTATGAGGTGGAAGATGATCAAAGAGATCCTGCGTAATTGGCATCGGTATGTGGTGTGGGTGCTGGTCTCGGTCATGTTCTGGTCGTGGATTGTGGTCCGCATCACCGACGCGCTGCCCAAAAACAAGGTCGTGCTCTATGCCGATCTGTATGAGATCGACGAAAAGGCGCTGGAGCAGGCGGTCGAAAACGATCTGCCGGAGGGCATCCGGTTTCTGGAAGTCAACCTCTTCGACGGCATGCTCTTTCAGCCGACGGCGGTGCTGAGCGGCGATCTGTATCTTGTGCCCGAATCCGATATGGAAGCATACGGCGCGTCGTTTCTGCCGCTTTCGCGCGAGGCGTATCCCGGTGCATCGTTCTATGAGCGGGACGGGGAAGCGATCGGCGTTTGCGTGTTTGATCCGTCCGGAAGCGTCGCCGTCGCAGCGGACAGGATCGGGTATTTTCCGGATCAGCGCTGCTACCTTTGCATCAACCGAGAGTCCGGACACATCGGCTCGCAGAACGATTCGCCGGACGATGCGGCGCTCGTGCTGGCACAGCGTATTTTTGAGTTGCAATAAAAGGAGGGAACTATGAAAAAGAGGTGGATCATCTTGCTGCTGGCAACAACCATGCTGCTCGGATGCGCGGGTGCGAAGATCGAGGTCGAAAACGTGATTCCGACGCAGAAGATCGAGGGCAGCTCGCTCTATGTGAAAAAGGTGGAGGATCTGCCGGACGACTTTATTCTCGGCATGGACGCGTCCTCGGTCATCGCGGAGGAGCAGAGCGGCGTAACCTATTATAATTTTGCGGGCGAGGAACAGGACGTGTTCAAGACGCTCGCCGAAAACGGCATCACGCACATCCGCGTGCGCGTATGGAATCATCCGTATGACGCCGAGGGACACGGCTACGGCGGCGGCAACAACGACGTCGAAAAGGCGGTCGAGATCGGAACGCGCGCAACAAAATACGGCATGAAGCTGATCGTCGATTTCCACTATTCCGATTTCTGGGCCGACCCGGGCAAACAGATGGTCCCGCTTGCATGGAAGGACATGACGCTTGATGAGAAGACGGACGCGCTCTATGCGTTCACGAAGGACGCCCTGACGCAAATGAAGCAGGCGGGCGTCGCCGTCGGCATGGTGCAGCTCGGCAACGAAACGAACGGCGCGATGTGCGGCGAGCGCAGCTTCGAGCGGATCGCAAAGCTGATGAATGCGGGCGGCAAGGCCGTGCGGGAGGTCTACAAAAACGCACTCGTTGCGGTACACTTCGCCAATCCGGAGCGCAGCGACGCTTATGCCGACTATGCGATGAAGCTCGATGCGTTCGGGATCGACTACGACGTGTTCGCCTCTTCCTATTATCCGTACTGGCACGGCACGCTGGAGAACCTTGCGAACGTGCTCAACGGCGTCGCAGAACAGTACGGCAAGAAGGTTATGGTCATGGAGACGTCCTATGCGTACACGGGTGTGGACACCGACTTCTCCGGCAACACGATCTCCGACGAGACGAACACGATCATCAAGGACTATCCGTTCACGGTGCAGGGACAGGCGAACAACGTGCGCAACG
>CALFIV010000102.1 GCA_937877295.1 uncultured Clostridia bacterium | reverse complement strand
TGCTCATAAAAGGTTCTTGATAAACGAGCGGCGGTGCAGCGGACACGGACCGAATTTCCTGATCGCATCCATGTGGCTTTTCGTCCCGTAGCCCTTGTTCTGCGCAAAACCGTACTGCGGATAGAGTACGTCCTGCTCGCGCATGTAGCGGTCACGCTTGACCTTTGCGACGATCGAAGCCGCCGCAATCGAATAGCTCAGCGCGTCGCCGTGGATCAGCGCGTGCTGCCGCGCGGGGATCTTTAACCCCGTCAGCGCGTCGATCAGCACGTCCGTGACCGGCGTCTGCATCTTCGAAAACGCCTCGTTGAACGCGCGCTTCGTCGCCTCGAGGATGTTGATCTCGTCGATCACGGTCTCCGGAATCCACGCCGTCTGCGCTTCGATACAGGTCGAAAGAATGCGGTCGTACAGCGCCTCACGCCGCTTCTCGCTGACCTTTTTGGAATCGTTGACATATTCCAGCAGCGGCTCGGAAGGCATCACCACGCAGGCGACGACGACCGGACCGGCCAGAGGTCCTCTGCCGACCTCGTCCATGCCCGCAAGGATCACGCCGTCCTGCGTCCAGAACGCGCGGTCGCGTTCGGAAAGCGTATACAGCCGCTCCTGTTCATTCTGCTTCGGCATATCCGTCTCCTTCCCAATGTCCCGCAGGGACAGAAATTCATCTCAATGAACTGTGCAATTCACATGAATTGCACTTCGTGCATGAATTGTGCTGCCCACATGAGTTGCCGCAGCACGGCATGCATACGGCTGTTATACAGACGGCGGCTGTTCCAGACTGACCCTTGCAATCTTGCCCGCGCGGAACTCGTCCAGAACGATTCTCGACGCACGTTCGGTGTCATAGATTCCGCCCTTCAAAACGAACCCGCGGCTCTTCGCGACGCTCTCCAAAAGCGTGCCCTGCGGTGTGTCCGCGTTGATTTTTGCGTATCGCGCCGAGAGCGCGTCCGGCGTTAAGCCTCTGAGCGTCTCAAGCAGATGCTCCGAAAGCGCTTCGAGGTCAAGAATCTCGTCGTTGATCGAGCCCAAAAACGCCAGATGCTCGGCCAGCGTATCGTCGCCGAGCTTCGGCCACAAGAGTCCCGGAGAATCCAGCAGCTCCAAATGCGGCGTGATCTTCACCCATTGCTTGCCCTTGGTGACGCCCGGCTTGTCCCCCGTCTGGGCGCGTGCCGCACCGGCGATGCGGTTGATCAGCGTCGACTTGCCGACGTTCGGGATGCCCGCGACGAGTACGCGCACGGTCTTCTGCACACCCTTGTCCGCGTACCTTCTGACCGTGTCCGCGCTCGCGCGCTCAATGAGCCGCACCACCTGCGACTTTGCGCCTGCGCCGGTCGATACGATCTCCGCCGCCTCAACGCCCATTCGCTTATAATACGCGATCCAGCGCGCGTTGGTTGCAGGATCGGCGAGATCGCTTTTGTTCAGCAGCAAAACGCGTGCCTTGCTGCGAAACAGCGCGTCGAAATCCGGGTTGCGCGAGGCTTCTGGCGCGCGCGCGTCGACCAGCTCCGCCACCACGTCGATGTATTTCAGATTGTCCTCGAGCATACGCTTGGCCTTTGCCATATGCCCGGGATACCAGTTGATGCGTTCCATGTGTTTCTCTGTGCCTTTACGGTGTCATTCAGAGGAAGCCTGCGAAGAATCTCCGAATGCAGATCTGTTTTCCGTTCCGAGATCCCTTGCTGACGCGCGGGATGACAACGGTTTACTGTTCTCTCAAAGCCGGACGATCGGCTTTTTATGCTCCTTGTGTTCC
>CALFIV010000101.1 GCA_937877295.1 uncultured Clostridia bacterium | reverse complement strand
ACAGACGGTCGATGCCGATGCCGATGCCGCCCGTCGGGGGCATGCCGTATTCCATCGCGAGCATGAAGTCCTCGTCGATCTGCATGGCCTCGTCGTCGCCCTTCTGGCGTTCCTTCGCCTGCTGTACAAAGCGCGCGCGCTGGTCGATCGGGTCGTTCAGCTCGGTATATGCGTTGCCGTATTCGTGTCCGCAGATGAACACCTCAAAGCGGTCGACGATGTCCGAACTGCCCTGCTTGAGCTTTGTCAGCGGGGAGTTTTCGATCGGGTAATCGGTGATGAACGTCGGCTGGATGAGCTTGTCTTCGACGAACGCGTCGAACGCTTCGGCAAGCACCTTGCCCTTGGTCGCTTCCGGATCCTTGAGCTCGAGGTTGAGCTCCTTTGCGATCGCGCGGGCTTCCTCGTCGGTTGCGCAGGCGTAGATGTCCTTGCCGGTGTATTCCTTGACGGCGTCGTTCATCGTAAGACGGCGGAACGGCGGCGTCAGGTCGACTTCCTGTCCCTGGAACGTGATCTTCGTCGTGCCGTTCACAAGCATGCAGCAGCGGGAGAAGATCTGTTCGCACAGCGTCATCATGCCTCTGAGGTCGGTGTACGCCTGATAGATCTCGATCGTCGTGAATTCCGGGTTGTGCGTGGCGTCCATGCCTTCGTTACGGAACAGACGCCCGATCTCATACACACGCTCCAGTCCGCCCACAATGCACATCTTGAGATGCAGCTCGGTCGCGATGCGCATGTACATATCGATGTCGAGCGTGTTGTGATGCGTAATGAACGGCCGTGCGGATGCGCCGGAGGCAACCGTGTTCAGCACGGGCGTTTCAACCTCCATAAAGCCTTCGCTGTCGAGATAGCGGCGGATCTCCGCAATGATCGCACTGCGCTTGCGGAACGTTTCGCGCACGCCCGCGTTCATGAACAGATCGACAAAGCGCTGCCGGTATCTGAGCTCGGGATCTTTGAGCCCGTGGAACTTCTCGGGCAGCGGACGCAGCGACTTCGACATCAGAGTCAGCTCCGTTGCGTGGACCGAAATCTCGCCGGTACGCGTCTTGAAGACAAAGCCCTTGACGCCCACGATGTCGCCGATATCATATGTTTTGAAATCGGCATAGGCTGCTTCGCCTACGTCGTCGCGCTTGACATAAAACTGAATATCGCCTTTGCCGTCCAGAAGATGGGCAAAGCTCGCCTTGCCCATGATGCGCTTGGACATCATACGGCCGGCGATGCTGACCTCTTTGCCCTCGAGCTCGTCATAGTGTGCAAGGATATCCGTGCTGTGATGCGTTTGCGGATAGGTGATGACCTCAAATGGATCTTTCCCCGCTTCGCGAAGCGCCGCGAGCTTATCTCTGCGAATCTGCAGAATCTCGGAAAGCTCCTGTTCGGTCAATTCAGGCGCAACCTGCGGAACATTTGTTTCTTCCATGGATACCGCTCCGTGTCAGTGAATCTTTCGTACTTCCAGATGGATGACGCCGCCGGGCGTGTTGACCGGAACGACGTCGCCGAGTGAATGCCCGAGCAGCGCGCCGCCGACCGGGGAGTCATTGCCGATCTTGCCCACAGCGGGATCGGCAGCCATTGAGCCGACGATCTCCAGATCCATCTCCACCCCGGTGGCGGGATTGAACACCGTGACCTTCGAGCCGACGTTGATTTTATCGCCGTGCAGCGCGTTCTGATCAATGATCTTTGCCGTGCGCAGCTCCGCTTCGAGCGTCGCAATGTCATATTCGTTCTTTGCCTGCTCTGCTTTTGCAGCGTCATATTCCGCGTTCTCGGAAAGATCGCCGAAGCCACGCGCGATCTTCAACATCTCCGCGATCTCAAGGGTACGCGTCGATTTCAAATAATCCAGATGTTCCTTGCGCTTTTCAAACTCTTCCTGAGTCAGCCAAATCTCTGCCATACTTATTCTCCTTTGCCCTTTTTGGGAATCATATCATTATATAGTGACGTCCTTTGCGCTGTCAAGCAATAATTGCCTGATTTCCTCGACGCTTTTCGCCTCGTTCAGCCTTGTGCGCAGCATTGCCGCGCCGCGCATGCCCGACAGATAGCGGGGCAGATGCTTGCGCAGCTCCACAAGCCCGTGCGGCCCTTTTTGCGCTTCGATGCGCTCCGCATGCAGCAACGCAATCCGAAGCCGTTCGGAAACCGTCGGCGGCGTATACGGTTCTTCGTTCAGCGCAGCCTTGACTTCGCGGAAGATCCATGGACGGCCGAGCGCGCCGCGGCCGATCATCAGACCGTCGCAATGCGTCGTGCGCAGCATATCCAATGCGCTCTCGCCGCTGACAATATCGCCGTTGCCGATCACAGGGACGGAAACAGCCGCCTTCACCGCAGCGATCGCCGCACGGTCGGCAGTTCCTTCATATTGTTGTACGCGCGTGCGCGCGTGGATGCACAGCGCATCCGCGCCGCTGCTTTCCAATACCTTCGCAAACGATACGCAGGTGTCCCCGTCCCAGCCCTTGCGGAACTTCACCGTCACCGGCACGGAGGAGGCGCGCTTCACCGCTTCGACAATCCTTCCGGCAAGCGCAGGCGTTTTCATCAAAGCACTGCCGTCGCCGTTCGATACGATCTTCTGTGCCGGGCAGCCCATGTTGAGATCAATGCAGCGCAGCTTTTCACCGAGCCGGTCGCATACGTCCTTCGCAACGTCGGCCAAAAGCGCCGGCTCGTGCCCGAAAAGCTGCACCGCGACGGACGTTTCGTTGCTTCCGAGCGTCAGATAGTCAGCCGTTTTGACATTTCCGAACGAAAGGCCCTTTGCGCTGACCATCTCCGTATAGGTCAGATCGCAGCCGAACGACACACAAAGCGCGCGAAACACGACGTCCGTGTAGCCGGCCATCGGCGCGAGTAAAACAGGTATGCCGTTTTCATAAGGGGAGCTCATTCGGTCGGGAACGGGGTGGCGGTCGGCGCAGGCGTCGGCGTCTGCATCGGGATCGGGTCTGCATACGGATCGGGCGTTGCGGGCGGATCGATCTTCGGATTCAGCTCCAACAGCTCGATTGAGCTGATATACCAGCGGTTGTCGAGCTTATCCAGATGCAGCCGGTATTTGCGCGGCGTCCAGTCGGGGATCTGCGAAACGCCGGATTCCGCAGATACGCTGCCGCGAATTGCGCGGATTTGCTCCACCACGTCCACATAGGTGTTCACATGCCACGGCAGCAAATGCAAACTGTCGATCGACAGGTCATATTCATAGGAAGAAACCGTCGTGCCGGCGTACGGCGCGGCGCTCGTTTCACGCTGCAGCGCATCGTTTGCAATGCAATCGTAGGTAAAGTACGCCGCCATATCATTGGTCGAAGCATTTTTCAAAATGCATTCGATGCGCAGCGGCATGCCCTCATTGACAAGGATATACGCGTTGCTGATGCGTGCGGCGGACAAAAAGGAAAAGATGCAGAGCGTTGCCACGGCAAGCACCACGAGGATCGCACGCATAAAATAGAACACCGAACGGCGCACACTCGTCACAGCCCGCAGCTGCTTGCGTGCCGCACGGATCTCGGATGCCTTGCGTTTCGTCGCCATTTCGATGCTCCTTTCCATATAAATATAGAGATTATACCATATCGCGTCGGATTTTTCAACCCATGCGTGCACATGCCGTTTTGACGAATGATGATCGTTGCGGCGGAAAGTATCCGTCTGTGCGGTAAGGCGCGGAAGGAAGAAGATATCCGGCAGCACAGATCAAGCGGGGAAAGCATACCATAATTGAGGGCTCTGTCAAATTTTTAGTACAACTAAAATATATTGTCGAAAAAAGGGAAAAAGGTATTGACAAGGGGGGAGGGAAGGAGTAAGATAGGCGACGTTCGCGGCAAGAGCGGCGGGATGAGACCTAAGAAACACAAGATATTGGGGTTGAAAAAACTTCAAAAAAAGTGAAAAAAGGTGTTGACAAAACGGGAGAGCTGCGGTATACTAACAAAGCTGTCGCGGAAAACGGACAGCGAAGCACCTTGAAAACTATATAGTGCATCAACAAACAAGCCAA
>CALFIV010000100.1 GCA_937877295.1 uncultured Clostridia bacterium | reverse complement strand
CAGTCAAGCTTGTAGATGCGCAGTCCGTCGAACTTGCGGATCAGCTTCAGCATGGTGTTGAACGGCTTCCAGTCCTTGCCCTGCTCCTCTTCCGGCAGCTGCAGATAGTGCCGCGCGATCTCGAGCTCGCCGAAATCACCGTTCATGCAAAGCTTGTGCTGTCGCATCTGCTCGCGCAGGCAATAGCGATTCGTGCCCTCCGGAACCGCGGAGGTCTCGTAAAGGTCGCCCGCTGTCCAGCCCATTGCCTTATGCGACAGCACCCAGCGCGCGTGCTCCATAGGCGCGAACACGGCGATCTGCTCCTCGGTAAAGGCGCGCAGCATCTCAAAATCGACGGGGCGATCCGTGTAGAAGCAGTCGATGGCGTTGAGGTACTTTGAAAAGCTCTTGACCTGGTTGATGTTATAGAGCTTGTATTCCAGGGACATGCTGTCGAAATCCCGCTCGAGGGCTTCCACGCTGATCCCCTCCTCCTGACCCTCATACTGATACCGACCGTTCAGCGCGACAGCGAAGTCGTACATGTGCAAAAAGCTGCTGCCGGAGAGATACGTATGCTTGCTCCTGCGGTCAGCGGTGCGCATAAAGGTGGTGATGAACAGCGGATAACCGGAAAGGTCGACGATCTTTTCGATGTCGGTGCGGAAGCGCTGTTCCTGCTCCGCCATGTCGCTGTATGCCTTAAGCCGCGGCGGCTTTCCGGCTGCGCCGTTCTGCTCCCACGCGCGATACTCCGCCTCATACGCACCGATCTTTTCGGATTCCTCGGCGTCGAAGCAGTACAGCGCGTGGATCATGCCGCGGGCGAAATCGAACTCCGCGTCCATCGGATGCAGCTCCGTGCGCGAGTTTCTGCCGTAGGCGGTGCGGTCCCAGCACTGCAGCTCGTCGCAGAGCATCAGCAGATACGCGAGCGGATGCAGCTCCATTCTGAGAGGCGCTTTGCGCTTGTCCTTGGATTTATAGAACGCGATCGCGAACTTGAACATGCTGTTGTGCAGCATGATTGCGGACAGCACGTCCACATGCGCTTCGGTAAGCGCATTCGCGCCGCACCGTTCCACAAGCTCCTGATAGAGCCGCGTCGCGGAAAAATACGCATGGTCCATGAAATATCCGAACGTGTTCGGCTCGGTGGGCTTTCGCTTGATCGTATCGCAAAGGTACTCCTCCGTCACGTCGTATGCGGTTCCGAGCCGCTTTTCGATGCCGTACGCAAGCAGCTCCTCAACCGAGCCGAATGACCGACCGAACAGCTCGGAAAAATGTGCCTTTGCTTCCTCGCCGAGATTGTCGAGACAATCAAGATCGCGGTAGGCAAGGAACATGCTGCCCTCTCCGCGCGATCTGCGATCCACCTCGAAATAGGCAAGCACCTGTTCAAAGGGAATTTCGAACGGATAGCCGATGTCGTGGAACAGCGAGGTCAGCCCCCAGTATTCGAGGAAGAATGCCGCGGCGCGGTGCTCGTCTTCACAGGGTTTGAAGCCGTAAAACGTCTGAAATGTCTTGCGGAAGGTTTCGTTCGTTTCATAGATCGCAAGTCCCAAAGCAAAGACATAGACCGAATGCGAATAATGATCGCGGTGCTTCATCAGCAGCGAGCTCGCGTTCGACTCAAATTCCGACAGCAACTCGATCATCTTGCTCGAACGCCCGTACGCACCCATGAACATTTCGAGGAAGCTGTAGTACACGGTGTACGCGTCCTCGGCCACGCCGGAGTCGATAAACGCTTCCAGCTCACGCTCGAGGCACAGCCGGTCGAGATCCATCTGCATGTTGTACGGGATCTGGTTCGGACGGTAGCTTGTACCGAGATACGTTCCCGTTTGCTCCTCCTGCTTCGCCTTTTCGGGCGAGAAGCGAAGCCCCTCGCAGCGCTCGTGCAAAAACCGCAAGGCGGCGGATTTCAGATCGCTGCCAAGTCTTCCCGCACCGTACAGCGACGGTTCGAACGGACCCACGTCCGTGTTATAGCGTTCTTTGTTTGTCTTTCGCATCTGTTCCAAAGCGGTGTACGCCATGTTTCATTCCTCCCTGTATGAATCTTTATAGAATCATTCGTTTCCCAGCCAGAAGTGATAATCGTCGCCGAGCGATTCTCTCGCCTGCCGCATATTGTCAGAGATCCAGACATTGCGCAGATTCTTAAGCGTCAGCAGAATCGAAATGTCCGTGAGCCGGGGATTGTTGGGTATATTGATCTCCGTAAGCTCCGGATGCTGTTCGATGAACGTTTTGAACGTCTCGTTGTCGAACTTGCATTCCTGCACGGCGATGCCTCCGATCCGCTTGTCTTTCAGCACATCCACCCACTTCGATGCCTGATGCCCGTTGATGTTCAGGAAGCTGTATTCAGGCACAAGCGCAAGATATTGATACTCCGCATCATCATCAAGGTCCCACCAGTCGATCTGCAGATCGAAGTGCGGCACGTCGCCGTTCTCGTCCGGCGTTTCGGCATAGGTGAAGTCGATTTCTTCAAGCCACGACAGCGTATGGATCGGCACGCCGCCTCCGCCGAAGTCCACGCGGGTCAGATGCTTGAGCGCGCCGATGCCCTGTAGAGACGTGACGTTCGAATCGCGCACGCTGATATCTTCGATTTGCGGCAGGGTAAACAGCAGGGAAACGTCCGTCACGCCCGGGCACCACTGCATACGGAACTGCCGCATGTTCGGCTGCTTTTCAACGCCGTTCAGATTTTCGATCGGCTGCCGGTTGATCTGCAAATTCCGAAGGTTTTTCATCACGGGAAGGTCGTTGAGGTCCGTGACGGGTCCGACTTCGCAAGGAATACGCTCGCCGGTGCTGTTGCAGTGCATATAGGTTTTGTGCGTACCCCAGTCGGTTTCAAACTGCCAATCGCCCCACGGGCTGTGCACGTAGTTTCCGGAAATCGCGATCTCTCCGATCATGTCAAGCACGCCCTCCGGCAGAGCCATAAATTCTTCGACCGTCATCAGCGGGAAATCGAACGAGAAATCACAGTCCTCCGGGATGGCGGCAAGCGGCGTCAGATCGTCGAGGTTCAGCCCGTTGAAATCCACCCAACGGAGCTTTGTAAGATTCTGCACGCCCATGAGGCTTGTGACGCCGGTGTACTGCAGCCGCAGCTCTTCGAGATTTTGCAGCGTAAACGCCGCGGACGCGTCGGTAAGCGACGGCGTGAACGCGACCTCAAGCTTCCAGAGGTTTTCAAGGTTCTGCGCGCCTTCAAGCGAGTCGAACGACTGATACTGCAGGGAAAGCTCCTCGAGACCCGTCAAAACAGCGAGCTTCGAAAAATCCGTCAGCGTGCCGCGATTCTCGATCACGATATCGTGGCTTTCGTCACCGTCGTTGGATCGCAGCGTAAAGGTCGCCTGTCCGTCATCCCATTGCTGATCCACCCAGTAATCGTCCCAGCTGAAGATCACATCGCCCACCATGTTCAGTTTGTTCACGCGCTTCAATACCGCGCTCGGCAGCGTGTCCAGCTCGTCAAGCGAGAGAAGCATGACGTCGAATTCGGCGGGCTCCCACCATTCGTCCGGATAGACGACCTCGTAATTGCGGAAATTGCCGCTGTCCACAAGCAGCTGCGCCTGCTCCTGAAGATGCGCCGGGATCTTCAGCACGTTGCCGTTTTTGATCCCGTACAGCGGGGAAAGGTCGGTCACGTCGTTGGTTTCGATCAGCTCGATCGAAACGCTCTCTTCGGGGTTCATGCCGTCGAAGCAGTGCAGATCATGGAGATCGACCGGCGTACAAAGCGAGATCCAATCCGCTTCGAACGTCAAGAAATCGGGCAGGGTAAAGGTGCTGTCCAGATAGATCTGGTTGAATTTCAATCCGTTCATCGCTGACCAGTCAGTCAAGCGCGGACAGCCGGTGATTTCCAGATACAGCGTGCCGTAGCGCGTGGCAAGCAGGTTCTGAATACCGTCGAGCGAGTTTAAAAGCTGCGAATCGTCAATGCTCAACCGATGCAGCGAAAGCTCCGGCATCCCCGAAAGCGATACGACGCCGTGCAGCCGCAGCTCCTGAGAGACGGTCGGGAACTGCGACCAGTCGAGCGGCTCCCGGCTCCAATCACTGACGCCGCTGCGGCACCAGAGTTCGAAGGTGTTGACCTTCGCGTCCTTGAGATAGGGCAGTGCGCTGCTGGTGCGGTCGGTGACGTTCAGGAAATTGTAGTTTTTGATCGCTTCGAGTCCCGACCAGTCCCGTACCTCCGCAATGCCGAAGCTAAAGCCGTTTTTGTTGACAATGTCTGAAAGGAAATTGACGTCCTCGAGCCGTGAGCCGTAGATTTGCAGGTCGTTGAGCCGCGGCAGCTTGACGATCGGGGAAATATCCGCAAGGTCAAACACCTCGCTCATGGTGATCTGCTGAAGCCCCGTGCAGCTTCCGAGCGCGGAGATGTCGGTGAGCCGTTCGAGCCCCTGGATGTACAGGCTGTGCAGCTTCGTATGGTCTTCGAGCCCGCGGAGAGTGCGTACGCCGTTCGTATACCAAAGCTGCAATTCCTGTAAATTCGTCGCATTGGAAAGCCAGGAAAGGTCGGAAAGCGCGTTGTTGTGCAGGTCGACATATTGGAGACTCGTATTGTCCGAAAGCGCGGACATGTCAGACAGATCTTCGCTCTGATAATCCACAAACAGGCGCACCAGTTGCTGATGATTCTGCAAGCCATTGATGCTTCGAAGCCCCGACATGGTCACAAGCTCCAGTTCGCGCAGTTTTTTGCACGCGGAAAGACAGTCGAGATCAGTCAAAGGCAGACTGTCAAGCGTAACGCTGGTCAGCTCCGGACAGTTTTTCAGTCCCGAAAGGTCGACCGATCGCGATGAACTGTCGGTGTCAATCATAAGCTCGGTCAGGCTCGGCGGTCCGAATGAGGTCAGATCCTGCGGGATCGGATCGAACAGCGTCAGGTTGACGCTGCGGAGACGCGCGCAGTCGGACAGCGGGGAGAAATCGGTCAGCGTATTGCCGGAATAGCCTAAGTGCGTGATCCTCGTTCCGCGGAGGCCTTCGATGTCGGCAATATCGCATTCGAACAGCTCCACATTGTCGAGCTTTTCAAGGCCCGAAAGATCGGGGAGCGCGCCTTTGACCCGCACGAGCGTGATCATCTTCACGTTCTTCATGTAGCGCAAAAAGTCAAGATCGGTCCATTCCGCCATCTCGATTTCGTGCCCGTCTTCTTTGCTGTACCAATGCACTTCGCCGTCCTGCTCTCCGTGGCTCGCGAAGTACTCCGCGCCGACGCGCGCCCAGCCGCGCTGCGAGACCCAGCCCTCGCGACCGGTGAAGTAGTGCAGCGTATCGCCCATGATGATCAGCTCGTGTACGCTCTCGAGGTCCTCGGGCAAAAGACCGGCTTCGGCGGGGATGATCGGCACTGCCGTCGGCGCGGGCGTGACCTCGGGTTCAGCGGCGACCGTCTCCTTTGCGGGCAGCAGTTTTGTGATCAAAAAGATCGCTCCGGCGATCACCAGCGCGGCGGCAGCGGCGATCAGAATGATCGGCAAGGGCTTTTTTGCCGTCTCAAACGGCTTTGCGGTCGCGATGCGCTCCGTAAGCTCGTCGACGGAGTAGCGCTCCGCAAAGATCGTATTACGCGAATAAAGCGCGTTTTTCAAAAGCTCCGGCGGGTTCGACCCATCTAAGTTCACCGGAATCGCTTCCGCGCCCTTCGCGTCATTGGCAAAGAACGTGTCAAGAATCGCCGGTTCGTCTTTGAGCCGTTCGGAAAGAAACAGCAGCATTACGCCGCTTTTGTTCGGCGCTTCGCCTGCTTCTGCGATCGGAAAACCCTTTGCTTTCAGCGTATCGAGGATCGGTTGAACCTTCGCCTGATCGGCGCTCGCATAGAGGGGGAACAGCTTCTTTTTTCGGTACGTTGCTTTTGCCATGTAAGCCTCCTTGATCTATTGTTTGGATGGTTACGGTACCAATACAATGTCAAACGCCGCATCGTCCGAAAAGATCAGCGGCAGCATTTCGATGCTTACGGTCACGGTTTTCAGTGCGGGCTGCGTATTCAGCGCGGAAAGATCGCGCACATTGCTGTGTTCAAGATGCAAAACGCTGAGGCTCGAAAGCGGCGGGAGCGTAGAAAGGTCCACGCTTTCGCATCCCGCAAGGCTCAATTCGTTCAGCAGCACGAGCCGTTCGAGCGAGGCAAGCGACTGCACCGGCTGCATGATCAGCGAAAGCTTATTTAGATACGGCATGCGTCCGATCACCGAAAGATCCGAAACGGGTCCCATGAGCGGCTTTGCGGAGTTTACCGTATACACGCCGTCGGCATACGCTACGCCGGAAAGATCGTTCAGCACCATCGTGCCGCAGAAGTGTAGCTCCGTGATGCTGCCGAGATCGGAGAGCGTGATATCCCCGTTGGGAATGTCAAGTGCGTCGCGCACCGCCGTCTCCTGTTTTGCGTCGGGAAAGACGACCTTTTCCATGCCGGGCACATATGGCGTCGCCGTCGGCTCCGGCGTTGCGGTGGACACGGGCGTTGCGCTCGGCGTCAGACGCGCGGTGGGTGCGGGCGTCGGCGGCGGAAGGATATAGCGATCCAACCGTCCCGTCATCAGCACATACAGCCCCGCCGCTGCGGCGGCAAACAGCAGCAGCGCGAGCACAAGCACAAGCCAATCGAATCGCAGATTTTCCAGCGGCTTTCGATAATACGCACGCGTGATCTGCTTGCACGACAGCACCGAATCGGCACGCGTATGCGCATCGGGGGCGGATGCGAGCGGCGTGCACTGCGACAAAAGCGCGCTCCAATCGGCGTCCGGCAGCGTCGTTTCCAGCGGAAGCGTCAGCACGGGCTTTTTTTGCGCAAGCGCGGCTTCGATCTCGCTCAAACAGTTGGCGGAAGCCAAAGCGGTTTCAGAGACGAAAAACAGAACCATCGAACAGCTTTGCATGTGCTGCTCAATGTTCTTCGGCCAGTCGCTGCCGGCGGGAATGCCCTCGTCATACCACAGGCGCAGCTTGCGGTCATGGAGCAGCGTGATGGTTTTTAGGACCGCCTCGGAATCGCGATGGGCGTAGCTGATGAACAGGAACGGGCGGTTGCCCTCGTAGGGCTTGAAATAGACGCTCATTGCCCGCCTCCCGTCAGCACGATCTCGTACCGGCTCAGCAGCGGCGCCGCGCCGCCTGCGCTGCTTTGATCCAGCTCGATGCGGGTGAGGTTCGCGAGCTTCGTTAGCTCATCCGTGTCCTCTGGCAGCGCGGCC
>CALFIV010000099.1 GCA_937877295.1 uncultured Clostridia bacterium | reverse complement strand
TGTCGTTGAGCGTCGGGTCTTTTTCGGCTTCGTCATGGAAGCGCACATACAGCGCAACGAGCTCGCGGATCGAATAGTCGTCGACGGGTTTGTCGCCCCACAGCTTGTATGCCGTAATCATCTTGCCGAACTGCGTTCCCCAGTCGCCGAGGTGGTTGATGCCGACCGTGTTGTACCCGAGCGCTTTGAAGATGCGATAGAGCGCGTTGCCGATTGCGGTAGACGGCAGATGGTGGAAGCCGAACGGCTTTGCGATGTTGATCGAGCTGTATTCGACCAGCACGGTCTTACCGCTGCCGAGATCGCTCGAACCGAACGCGTCGCCCTCTTTGCGCACGCGATTGACCACCGCGCCCGCCACCGCGCCTTTGTCGGTGAAGAAATTGAGGTAACCGCCGACGGCTTCGCACTTGGTGAAGCCTTCCGGCACGGTCAGCTTTTGAGCCAGCTCCGCCGCGATCGCGTTCGGCGCTTTGCGCAAAACCTTGGACAAGCGGAAGCACGGAAACGCGTAATCGCCCATTTCCGTATTCTTCGGGACTTCGATCCAGTCGCACAAGGTTGCCTCGTCGGTATTGCACAGCGGCGCGAGCGCCGCCGCTAACGTTTTGATTGCTTCCATAGTCAAACTCTCCTTAACTTTTTTATTATAACAAAGCCGGCAGAAAAAGAAAAGAGTCCCTTACAAAAAATCCCGCTTGCAACGCGTGCGAACAGCGTGTATGATAGAATAGATGGAATGTATGGAAGCCGCGCTTCGGCACGCGCCGTTTCCGATCGGAAGACGTCCGCCGCGCAGAGAACGGCACGCGATCCGATCCGAACAGCAGAGCAGCGCCCGCCATACAAGGCCGAAAGGAGCATTTATGGAATACAACGAACCGGCGCGGGCACGCTTTGTCCTGTCCGAAGCGTATGCGCGGGAACTGTATCGCAGCATGCGTTCGCGCGTGCTCATCATTCTCGGAATCGTGTTCGCCGGACCGGTCTTTGTATACTGCATCACAAAGATCGCATGGCGCGCTGTCTTCTCGTATGTGACCGGCGCGGCCTTTTGGGAGGGCGTCAGCATGTGGCTGGCCGTTGCGCTGCTGGTTGCGTACGTCGCGGGACTCGTGTGGCTTCTGTTCGCGCCGCGCCGCAGAGCAAAGCGCCTTGTGCGGCGGTTGGGCGAGCTGTACGGAACGCCGACCGAGCTTCGCATGACCTTCCTTTCCGACGCGCTGCACGTGCAGACGGCCGCCGACGATACGGGCATACGCCTTTCGTATCCCGTTTTTGTGAAGTGTGTGGAAACGCCGAATCTCTTTTTGCTGATCACCAAGGAAAAGCAGGCGTTTCCCGTTGCAAAGCAGGGGCTTTTGGATCTTGACGAAGCGGGCTTTCGCACGCTTCTCGAGCTGAAATGCCCGAACGCAAAACGAAACTGGAGGAGCGCAGCATGAAAACGATCTACCTTGCAGGCGGATGCTTCTGGGGTATGCAGAAGTTTCTCGATCAATTCCAAGGCGTAGTTGCAACCGAGGTCGGCTATGCAAACGGACCGGACGCCGCGCCGAAGTATCGCGACGTATGCAACAACTCCGGCCATGCCGAAACGGTGCGTGTGGACTATGACGAGACGGTTCTGCCGCTTTCGGAGCTTCTCGATTTTTATTTCATGGTCATCGATCCGCTTTCCGTGAACCGGCAGGGCGCGGACTGCGGCGTGCAGTATCGCACCGGCGTGTATTACACCGACGGAAGTCAGCTTCCGGCAATCGACGCGGCGTTTGCAAAGGTCGAAGCGCAAGTCGGCGCGCCGCTTGCGGTTGAAAAGCTGCCGCTCGCAAACTTCTTCTCCGCCGAGGAGTATCACCAGAAGTATCTCGACAAAAATCCCGGCGGCTACTGTCATATCCCGACACACTATTTTTCGATCGCGAAAAACAAAAAGGAGTAAGCGTATGGTTTCCACAATCGGCGTCATCGGCACGGGTGCGATGGGCGGCGCAATTGCAGCTCTGATGGCGGGCAAGGCGTCGCTGATGCTCTCAAACCGCACCGAAGAAAAGGCGCGGGCGCTTGCGGACAAGCTCCCGAACGCAAGCGTTTCGGATAATGCGCGGATCGCGCAATGCTGCGATCTGATCGTGCTTGCCGTCAAGCCGCAGGTCATGCCGGAGGTTCTGCGGGAGCTCGCGCCTGTGCTTGCGTCGCGCAGCGACCGCTTTGTGCTGGTCACCATGGCGGCCGGGCTCACGGTCGAAACGGTCCGCCGTCTCGCAGGCGGCGAATATCCGGTCATTCGCATCATGCCGAACACGCCGATCACGGTCGGCGCAGGCATCATAGCCTATTGCGGCGCAGGGGTCACGGATGCGGAGCTCTCC
>CALFIV010000098.1 GCA_937877295.1 uncultured Clostridia bacterium | reverse complement strand
TCTTCTCGCCTTCGACGTTTTTCTCTTGGGTACTGCCATGATTACACCTCCTTATGTTCGTTCAATAATGATTCGAGCGCAGACAGACGCGCGTCGATTTTGGTTGTCAGGCAATCACATTGCCCGCGGTTCAGGTTTTTGCCGCATACGGGACAAAGCCCCTTGCACGATTCGCTGCAGACGGTCGTCATCGGCATCTCCAGAAAGAGATTGTCGAAAAACGCCTGTTCAAGATCCAGCTTTTCGCCCTCGTAGGTATAAAGCTCCTCGTCCTCCGATTGAAACATCGGACGCACGAACCGCTCCGTCATCGAAAACGAAAGCTTTTGAATCATCGGCTCGCCGCAGCGCGCGCAGACCGTTTCATACGCGAGCGAAGCATCCGCATCGACGCGGAAGGTCTTGCCGTCGTATACATATGTGCCGACAAGCTTTGCATTTCCCGAAAACGTCACGGTTTTGCCCGCAAACGTCTGCGGTTTGAGCTGTCCTTCCCATTCGAACGGGAACGGCTCGCCGACCCGTCGCAACGCTTCATTCACCGATACAATCATACGCAACTCCAAAATGAACCAAATGATATTTTAACCATTCCGACACCGTTTGTCAACAGATTTCTTTACCTGTTTGGCGTTTTTCTTCGGGATTTCCCTTATTTTCGCCGTCCGCTCCGGCGGCACAAGCGCATGGCGGTCCGTGCCGATCAGGTCCTCGCGGTGCGCTGCTTTCAGCGCTTTGCGCACCGTGTTGAAATTGGACGGCAAAAAATACTGCATCAATGCGCGCTGCATCGCCTTTTCCTGCGGTGTTTTGGGCACAAACACCGGCTGCATGGTACGCGGATCGAGTCCGGTGTGGTACATGCATGTCGACACCGTACCCGGCGTCGGATAGAAATCCTGCACCTGCTGCGGCCGGTGTCCCGTCTGTTTGAGATACTCCGCAAGCGCGATCGCGTCGTCGAGCGTACAGCCCGGATGCGAGCTCATCAGGTACGGCACGACGAACTGTTTTTTGCCGAGCCGCTCGTTCATGCGCTCGTAGCGCTTGATGAACTCCTCATACAGCGCATGCGGCGTCTTGTTCATATAATAGAGCGTACGGTCTGCAATGTGCTCCGGCGCGACCTTCAGCTGCCCGCTGACGTGATGCTGGCAAAGCTCGCGCAGAAACGCGTCGCTTTTATCGTACAAGAGATAGTCGAATCGCACGCCGCTGCGGATGAACACCTTCTTCACGCCCGGCACGGCACGAAGCTTTCGAAGCAGAGATACGTAATCCGAATGATCGACCTCCAGGTTTTGACAGCGCTCGTAGCCGATGCAGGAGCGATTTTTGCACACGCCGCTCTTCAACTGTTTATGGCAGGCCGGCTGCCGGAAGTTGGCCGTCGGTCCTCCGACGTCGTGAATATAGCCGTGAAAGTCCCGATCCTTGGTGAGCGCAACCGCTTCCTTGAGAATCGAATCATGGCTTCTTGCGGAGATCACGCGGCCTTGGTGGAATGTCAGCGCGCAAAAATTGCAGCCGCCGAAACATCCGCGGCACGATGTAATCGAAAACCGGACCTCATCGATGGCAGGGATCGGCTCACGGTAGGACGGATGCGGCTTGCGCGTAAACGGCAGCGCATACACGGCGTCCATCTCCGCGGTGGAAAGCGGCGCTTGCGGAGGATTCTGTACAAGATATCCTTTCTCATGCTGCTGCAGCAGCTGTCTCCCGCGGATCGCATCCTGCTCCTCGAACTGGATCTTGAACGCCTCTGCATACCTGCGCTTATCGGCGCTGACCTCCATGTAGGACGGCAGCAGCAGTGCATCGGGGCATTCGGACGGATCGTTGACACGAAAGCAAGTTCCCGCCACGTCGCGGATCGTATGCACCGGAACGCCCGCGTCGAGTCGCTTAGCGATCTCGACAATGCTGCGCTCGCCCATGCCGTACATCAGAAGGTCCGCGCCCGCGTCATAGAGGATGGAATGCCGCACGCGGTCGTCCCAGTAGTCGTAATGCGCAAAGCGTCTGAGGCTTGCTTCGATTCCGCCGATCAGCACCGGCACGTGCGGATACGCCTCACGGCAGCGGTTCGCATACACAATCACGGCACGATCCGGGCGTTTGCCCGCTTTGCCGCCGGGCGTATAGGCGTCGTCGCTGCGTCGTTTTTTCGCCGCAGTGTAGTGGTCGACCATCGAGTCAAGATTGCCCGCCGACACCAGAAACGCAAGGCGCGGCTTGCCCATTGAGCGGAACGCGTCGACGCTGTGCCAGTCCGGCTGCGCCAAGATCCCGACCGAATACCCTTTGCTTTGCAGCACGCGCGCAATGATCGCCGTGCCGAAGCTCGGATGGTCGATGTAGGCGTCGCCGCTGATATAAACAAAATCAAGCCCGTCGAAACCGCGGGCTTTGCATTCTTCCGCCGATACGGGCGGTATGGTGTTGATCGGGGATCGGTTCAACGAGCTTCCTTTTCCGCTTCGGCGGCACGACGCCGTTCCGCGTCGCTGACCGTGGCATGCGGAGAGATCGGTCCGACCGCCTGCTCATGCGCAGGGGCTTTCCCGACCTGACCGGTCATTTCGGAAACGAGGTATTCGATGGTGGAAACCATCTCTTTGCGCTCCTCCTCCATCTGCCGAAGCTGTATAATCAATTCGTCCAGATAGCGATCCACATCCTCGCGGTCGTACCCGAACAGTGCTTTTTTGAACTCTTTATTGGCGATGTTTTCCGCTTTGATCATGACGAACGCCGCGCGTTACATGTCGGTGTAGCCGGAATCCTCACCCGTGTCCTCCACGGCGACGTCGTGCGGCGCGACCAGAAAGATCCCTCTGGAGATCTTGTTGATCGTACCGTTCTGTGCATAGATCGCGCCGAGCAGAAAGTCAAGCACGCGCTGCGCGCAGCTTCCCTCGAGCTCTTCCATGTTGACGATGACCGGACGGCGGTTCTTGAGATTGTCCACAATGTTCTGCGCATCGTCGTAGCACACCGGATGATAGACGATCATCTTCATGGCGGCCAGATTCTGCGGAACGGGCTGTGCCTCGCCTCCGCCGACGAGCTGATTCTCGCGCCGTCTCGAGCGCGCTTCCTTCTTCGGCTGTTCCGGCTGAAGCTCGTCCTGATAGGATTCTTCCTCGTCCGATTCTTCGAGTCCGATGAAATTCAAAAACTTACCCATTTTGTTGTCCTCCTAATAGTTTCGCGGTCCGAAAATCGCAGTACCGACGCGCACCGTCGTCGCGCCCTCTTCGATCGCCACCGGATAATCGTGGCTCATGCCCATCGACAGCGTATCGATCGGCAGCGCCGGATACGCAGTCTTGAGCTGCTCGTATCGGCGGCGCATGGTCCGAAAATACGGCCGCACCGCTTCCGGATCGGTTGCGGGCGGTACGCACATCAGACCGCGTAGGCGCACGGATGAAAGACCGGCAATGCGCTCCGCAAGCGCGTCCAGATCCTGCAGTGCCACGCCGCCCTTCTGAATCTCTCCAGCGATGTTGACCTCGATCAGAATATCCTGCACGACGCCGTGCTTTTGTGCATATGCAGCGATCGCGTCAAGCAGCGATTCCCGATCCACCGATTGGATCAGGTCTGCTTTTCCACATATGTATTTTACTTTATTCGTTTGCAGTTGTCCAATAAAATGTGCCCGCAAGTGATTCTGTTCATAAAAAGTTAACTTTTCCGTGAACTCCTGCGCCCGGTTTTCGCCGATTTCGGTCACGCCGGCGGCCACCGCCTCCGCAATGCGCGCCGTTTCCACATATTTTGTAACCGCGATCAGTGTCACTTCGTCAACGTTTCTGCCGCTGCGTTCGCACGCACGGCGCATTTCTTCGCGGACCTGCGTGAGATTTTCCAGTATCGTCATATCATTCATCCTCCTCATCCGGCGGAATGCGTACCTTGAGGCCCTGGAACAGTGTGATCGTGCTGTCGCGCGCCGAGATGATCGCGTTCTCACCGTCCGAACCCGCGATGTACACCGCGATGCTCTGATAGCTGCCGTCCGTCGCCTTCACGTAGACATACGGCGTACCGTCCTCGTACCGGATGTAATCCAGCGGCACATACAGACCCGTTGCATTGTTCTGCACCGAAATCTCGACCACGCGCGTGGTCAGCACCGGCCGCACGTCCGCATTGATCTGCATGACGTACAGAACACCGCTTGCGGTGGGCTTCTCCGTCACGATCGTTCCCTGATACGCGCCGGACACGCCTTTGATCGTAAAGGAATAGGTCAGCCCCGGCATCAGACGGTTTTCGCTCGTGCCGCCCACGACGAACGCCAGATACCAGCTGGTGCGGTCGGTCACAATGCGATAGTAGAAGTTTTCATTGTCCATGCTGATGGACGGCGAATTGAGAATACGCTTGACCAGCGGCACGGTGAGCTGCGAAATATCTCTCAGGTTTTCCTCGTTTGCGTCGGAATAGAAGCTCACATAGCCGTTGAACTCCGAATAGACGGTCTTTGCGCTGTTCGTCTCAAAGTTCTGCTTCATGGCGTCCAGCGTCTGAAGCTCATCCGCAGCCATCGAAGCGTCCGGAAGCAGTGACACCATCAGATTGCGTCTGCCCTCCAGAAGAGCAATCATCTGCTCCTCGATCTTTGCGTATTCCGCGGTGCGCGTTTTGCCGATCGAGGCCTGCCGCATCTGCTCCGAGATCCATTCGATGTTGGTATTGTACTGCTCCACCGAAGCCGGCAGCGCGCCGCCCGGCGTCGCCGTCTTGATCAGCGATTCCAGATGTGTATAGATCTCCACCTCTTTGGCGCAGATCGCCGCCAGCGAGCTCTCATACGAATACGGATACAGCACGGCGATCGCGTCGCCTTCGGACACCAACGCGCCTTCGTTCAGCAGAATGCGGCTTTCGCTCGCCGTTTCGGTGATCAGCCGCTCGCTGCGCACCACGACCGCGTCGCTTTCGACCTCGGTATAGATTGTCATCGTATCGAGCCGCCGCACGTTGCCCGTAACCCGCCGAAGCAGATAGATCGCGCCAAGAACGAACAGCACCAAAAGCACGACGCCGAGCAGCGCGAGTATAAAAAAGCGTCTGTTTGCCTTGAGCTTTCGTTCCATGGTTTGTTCCTCTCAGTTTGTTTGTCTGCGCTCCCACCACGCGCGTACGTCGGACAGAAGCGCGTTTCCTGCCGCCTCGTCCCGTCCGACTGCACAGCACGACAGGCTGTTCGGTGCAAACCGGTCGCGCGCAGATTGTTGTACCGCTTCTATTGTAACACATTCGATGCGGTTTAGGATAGTCTCAATTTGATATTCTTCATTGAGCAGCAGCGCCGTCTTGCCGAGCGCGCTCATGTGCGCCATGGTCGATTCCATGCCGAGCAGATAACTGCCCTTGAGCTGCTGTTTTGCGCGCGAAAACTCCGCCTCCGTGATCCCGTTTTGCCGCATCTCGTCGATCTCCTTCAGCATCAGTGAAAGCACCTCTTTGCTCTGCGCCTCGGTACAGCCCGCATACAGGCAAAGGCAGCCCGTGCCGCGGTAGGACATCGGATAGGAATAGACCGAATACGCAAGCCCGCGTTCCTCTCGGATGTGCTGAAAGAGCCGCGAACTCATGCTGCCGCCCAGCGCATTGGACAGCACCGCCAGCGTTTCGTACGATTCCGTCCCGAGCGGCGCGCCGGGAATGACGATGCACAGATGCGTCTGTTCGACGTCCTTTTTGACAAACTCCGTATAGATCCCGTCCTGCGGCGCGATCTTCGGCGCTTCGATACGCGTGCTGTGCGCCGCCGCCCGGAAGCTGCGCTCCAACAGCTCGATCAGCGCTTGCGGCTCAAAACTGCCCGCAACGGACAGCACGAGGTTTTCTGCCGTGTAGTGACGCGCCATATAGGCGAAAAGATCGCCGCGCTGCATGCGCCCGACCGTCCCGTTCGTGCCGAGGATCTCCGATTCGAGCGGAGTCTTGCGGAAGAAGCCCGCACAGGCGCGGTCAAAGACCACATCCTCCGGACTGTCCTCGGTCATGGCGAGCTCCTCGAGCACCACGCTGCGCTCCTTGTCGAGCTCCTCCGGGTCGATGCTGCTGTTCAGAATGATATCGGCAAGGATGCCGACCGCAGCTTCGAGGTCCTCATCGAGCACCTTGACGTGGAAGCAGGTGCATTCCTTGGCGGTAAATGCGTTGAGATTGCCGCCGAGCGCGTCCATCTCTGCCGCGATATCCGACGCGCTGCGCGTCTTCGTGCCCTTAAACAGCATGTGCTCCACAAAGTGCGACACGCCCGCGTTTTCTGCGGTTTCAAACACCGAACCGGCGTTGACCCACACGCCGATCGCCACCGAGCGCACACCTTCCATGCGCTCCGTCACCACGCGAATGCCGTTTTGTAACGTTGTTGTTTCAATCAAATCCGATCACCTCCGATGTAAAAAGGGGGCTGTTAAGAAAGTCTGAAGATGCGTCATCCTGAGGAGCATTTGCGGCGAAGGATCTTGAAATAATGCTGATTTCATGCGTTTCTAAAAGATTCTTCGCCTTAGGCTCAGAATGACAGGACTTCCTTAACTGCCCCCTCTTTATTCTGTTCGTCAGTGCTCTTCCTTATCCTTCTTGGTATCGGGGAGCAGATCCTTGCGGGTCAGGCCGATCTTGCCGGTCTTGGGATCGATTTCGAATACCCGCACGAGCACCTGATCGCCGAGGTTCAGCACGTCTTCCACCTTGTTGACGCGTTCCTTCGCAATGCGCGAGATGTGCAGGAGACCGTCCGTACCGGGCTTCAGGTTGACGAATGCGCCGAATTCCTTGATGCCGACCACCGTTCCGAGGTAGACCTTGCCGACCTCGATCTCTTCGACGATACCGTCGATGATACGCTTCGCTTCTTCGGCTGCCGCCTGGTCGGGCGACGCGATAAAGACGCTGCCGTCGT
>CALFIV010000097.1 GCA_937877295.1 uncultured Clostridia bacterium | reverse complement strand
CGCGCGGATCACCGAGGACACGCCGCCGAGCACGCCGTTCTCGTAGCCGATGTGCTCTTTTTTGAGCCCTTGCACGCCGTGCCGTACACCCTGCCAGCGAATGATCGCGTCATAATAGCTGTCCGGCAGCATGAAGTAGCCGAAGTTCGGATGATCCAGCCGGTGCTGCACCGCGTGCACGATGCTCGGCGCGGTCGGAAAGCTCATATCCGCAACCCACATCGGGATGGGTCTAAGCCCGTTTTCCACCTGTACGTCGGGAAAAGGGATCACATCGACGGCAAGTGCGTCCCTGCCGCGACGGTCCAGAATCGTTGTAAAATCAAATTCCATAAATGCCTCCGTTTATGATTCGGCAGGAAATCGCGCAATCAGCCCGACCACCCACCGCAGAATCGACGCTGCGTCCTTCGCACAGAGATCGGCGCTGCCCGAGACATGCGCGTTGCGTTCGCCCTGCACCGAAAGCTCGGACAGTCCTATGAGCGCGCGCAGAATCAGCGCGGCGTCCGACGCCGAAACCTTGCCGTCGCAATTGACGTCGCCGTAAAATACGGCTTTATAGAACGGCTTCAGAACCGCGCCGACGGTACGGTTCTGTGCGGAATAATTGCCGACGCGCACCGAATCCGCCCGGATCGGACCGACGAACGAAAACAGGATCTGTGTGCCGTCCGCAAGGCCGTCCGCCACGGTGAAATACAGCGTCAAAAACGGCGTATTGCCGTCGAGCTGCGCGCCGTTGGCCGATATGAAGACGAAACGAAACAAGCCGGGCTGTTCCGGATTTGCAACATACATGCCGCCGTTGAGCACCGTGCAGGATGCGTAGGAAAGCAGGGCCGGATCGTATGCCAGATCAAAGGTCATGGAAGACAGCAGCCGATCGCTTGTCACCCCGTCGAGGAACAGTTCGACGCGCAGACAGCGCTGCCCGTTGACGGTTTCCGTGTGATCGTCAATGTTTCCTCCCTCAATGCGCAGCACAAAATCACCGCTTTGCGGCAGCGCATCGGCGGTTGCCGTCGGCAGCAGCGCTGCAAGCAGCAGAACAGCGCACAGCAGGGAAACAAAACGCGTCTTGCGCATGAACAGCCTCTTTCCGGTCAATGATTCAGTTTGTACGCGTCCGCGGCGGCGGAATATGCGTAGATCGACGCAGCCGCGTTGCATGCAAGCGTATCGTCTGGATTGTTCAACGTGCCGTATACATAGGAGAGCACGGAGACGACTGCCGTCGTGTTGCCGCCGTCGGTCGTCAGAACGACCTGATACGGCGTACCGAGCATATGCGCCGAGAGACCGGAGACGTCGACGATGTAGCGTCCGCCGCTTGTCGTGACGCTTGCCGCAGCGCCGTCGATGGTTGCCGACACGCTGCCCGTATAGCCGGTTGCCGGCGCAAAGTACAGGCGGATCGCCGTCTTGCTGTCGAGCACCAGCGAGTAGGTGACGGCGGTGATCTCTTCCGTGCCGTACGTGCGTTGGATCGCCTGATCCGCAACCGCCGTTTGGATTGCGGAATAGTCGTAGCCCTCGGTATAGACCTTATCCATCGTCGCGTAATCCGTGCCGAGCGTCCAATCGCGTTCGCGCGCAAGATACGGCTGTACATAGTGGCCGTAGTCCGCCAGCGACTTGATCAGCGCCTGCGTCGTTGCGTCATACGAGCTCTGCTGCGCTTCAAACGCTTCGATATACTGCTTGACCGAATACGTCTCGGAGACCGTCTGTCCGTCGCCGTAGTGGAACGTTGCCGTAATCGTGTCCGCCATCTGGATGGAGTTCACATAACAGGGGAACACCATCCAGATGGCGGACACGATTACGGCAACGTTCCAC
>CALFIV010000096.1 GCA_937877295.1 uncultured Clostridia bacterium | reverse complement strand
CGAGCACCGGCTCGAACGCCTGAATGCCCAGACGGTGCAGCGTCGGCGCGCGGTTGAGCATAACGGGATGATCCTTGATGACCTCCTCGAGCACGCCCCAGACCTCGGTTGCGCCGCGCTCGACCATACGCTTTGCGCCCTTGACGTTCTGCGCCTGACCGCTCTTGACGAGCTTCTTCATGACGAACGGCTTGAACAGCTCGAGCGCCATTTCCTTCGGCAGACCGCACTGATACATCTTGAGCTCCGGACCGACGACGATAACCGAACGGCCGGAATAGTCGACGCGCTTGCCTAAGAGGTTCTGACGGAAACGGCCCTGCTTGCCGCGCAGCATGTCGCTAAGCGACTTCAGCGGACGGTTGCCCGGACCGGTGACCGGACGCGAACGGCGGCCGTTGTCGATCAGGGAGTCGACCGCTTCCTGCAGCATGCGCTTTTCGTTGCGGACGATGATATCCGGCGCGCGCAGCTCAAGGAGTCTCTTCAAGCGGTTGTTGCGGTTGATGACGCGGCGATAGAGATCGTTGAGATCGCTTGTCGCAAAGCGTCCGCCGTCAAGCTGAACCATCGGGCGAAGCTCCGGCGGGATGACCGGCAGCACCGTGAGGATGATCCATTCGGGGCGGTTGCCGCTCTTCATGAAGGCCTCGACGACTTCCAGACGCTTGACCGCATTGGCGCGCTTCTGGCCGCTGCTGTGTTCGATTTCTTCGCGCAGCTCTGCGTCGAGCTGTTCGAGATCGATTTCGCAAAGGAGCTCGCGGATCGCCTCCGCACCCATGCCGGCGCGGAAGGATTTTTCGCCGAACTGCTCCTGATATTCACGATAATCCTTTTCGGAAAGAACCTGCTTTTTGCGGAGCGTGGTCGTACCGGGATCGATGACGACGTACGCCGCAAAGTACAGAACCGATTCCAGTTCCTTCGGGCTCATGTCGAGCAGCATCTTCATGCGGCACGGGATGCCCTTGAAATACCAGATATGCGACACGGGAACGGCGAGCTCAATGTGGCCCATGCGCTCACGGCGCACCTTCGCGCGGGTAACTTCGACGCCGCATTTGTCGCAGACGACGCCCTTGAACTTGCCGCGCTTATAGCGACCGCAATGGCATTCCCAGTCCTTGGTCGGTCCGAAGATGCGTTCGCAGAACAGACCGTCCTTTTCGGGCTTCAGGGTGCGATAGTTGATCGTTTCGGGCTTCTTCACTTCGCCGTGCGACCACTCGAGGATCTTTTCCGGCGAAGCCAGACCGATTTGCAGAGCATCAAATTCCGTTAAATCAAACATTCTACTGCTGTCTCCTTTCGCACATTAGTCCTGATCCGGATCGTCGCCGAGATCGAGATCCAGATCGTCGTCTCCGAGGCCGAATTCGTCGTCGATCAGCATGCCGCCCATGCCGGACTCATCACCGTCGTCAAACTCATCGAAATCGTCCATATCGTCGAGATCGTCAACCTCGTCTTCCGCCGTGGGAAGGGTCGGGGTATCCTCGAGACCGGAGATATTGATATTGTCGGTGAAGCGCGTTTCTTCATCGTCGTCCTCGCCGATCTCGATCTCCTCACGCGATTCGGAAAGAACGCGCATAT
>CALFIV010000095.1 GCA_937877295.1 uncultured Clostridia bacterium | reverse complement strand
AGTGACGGAGGGACAGGCCCTGTGAAGTCCGGCAACCTGCAACTGCAAGGTGCCAATTCCTGCAGCGAACGCTGAAAGATGAGATGAATAGAAGCTCATCTCCATGAGCTTTTTTGTTTGTCGGTAAGGCGGAAAGAGGAGTTATGAAAAGAACGTATTTCACCAGCGAATCGGTCACGATCGGCCATCCGGACAAGATCTGCGACCAGATCAGCGACGCCGTGCTTGACGCGATCCTGAAAGAAGATCCGAATGCGCGCGTTGCTTGCGAAACTGCCTGCACGACCGGTCTTGTGCTGGTCATGGGCGAGATCACCACAAAATGCTATGTGGACATTCAGAGCATTGTTCGCGATACGGTATGCGGAATCGGCTATAATCGCGCGAAGTTCGGCTTTGACGGCAGCACATGCGGCGTGATCGTTGCGCTGGATGCGCAGTCGGATGATATTGCGCTTGGCGTCGACCGTTCCCTTGAGAGCAAGCAGGGACTGGATGCAGACCCGCTCGATACCGGCGCGGGCGATCAGGGTATGATGTTCGGCTATGCCTGCGATGAGACGCCGATGCTGATGCCGCTGCCCATCGATCTTGCACATGCGCTGACGCGTAAACTGACGAAGGTGCGGCAGAACGGGACGCTGACCTATCTGCGCCCCGACGGTAAATCACAGGTCACGGTAGCATACGAAGACGACAAGCCTGTTCACATCGACACCGTTGTCGTTTCGACTCAGCATGACGAGCATGTCATGCATGAGCAACTTGAACGGGACATTCTGGAATACATTATTCGTCCGGCGCTGCCGCACGAATTGTTCGACGACGCAACGCGCGTATTGGTCAATCCGACCGGACGCTTTGTCATCGGAGGACCGCAGGGCGATTCGGGCTTGACCGGCCGTAAAATCATCGTCGATACCTACGGCGGTTATGCGCGTCACGGCGGCGGCGCATTCTCCGGCAAAGATCCCACAAAAGTGGATCGCAGCGCAAGCTATATGGCGCGCTATATCGCAAAGAACGTTGTTGCCGCAAAGCTCGCAAAACGCTGCGAACTGCAGGTTGCGTATGCGATTGGAGTCGCAAGACCGGTATCCGTGCGTGTAGATACATTCGGCACAGGATCGGTTGCCGATGAAATCCTTGAACAGGCAATTGCGCAGGTATTTGACCTTCGTCCGAAAGCGATCATCGAAACGCTTGATCTTCGCCGTCCGATCTACGAGCAGACCGCGAAAAACGGACATTTCGGCAATCCCGATTTTCCTTGGGAGCAGACAAACCGTGTTGAAGCGCTGCTTGCGGCAGTACAGGAATTGCAGAACCGATAAAGCTGAAGCCCTCCGATACGGAGGGCTTTTTCGTCAAAGCTGTTTGATCGCGTCGACGACACGCTTCAGATGCATGCCTTGTGACGCTTTGACAAGAACGGTATCGCCGTCTTGTAAAAGGCGCGGAAGATCTGTCAATAGTGAATCCACATCTCCATATGCGTCCGCAGCGTCAAAAGCTGCGTTTTTTGCAAGCGTGCCGACTGTCAGCAACCGGTCGACACAGCATTGCTTTGCAAATGCGCCGATGCGCGCATGATAGGCAGGGGCGTCCGGTCCGAGTTCAAGCATATCTCCGAAAATACATACGCGTCTGCCTTCCGCGCGTTTCAGAATGCGCAGTGCGGATTCCATAGAAGTTGGATTGCAGTTGTAAGATCCGTCTATGATCGTAAATCGGTCGGTTTTTACAATGTCGGAGCGTCCAGTCCCCGGCTGAAACGCTTCCAAGGCGGACAAGGCTGCTTTCTCGGGAATCTGCAGCAGGTGCGCAATCACCAGAGCGGCAAGCGCATTCTGCACCATATGGATACCTGCGACATGCAGCGTGACGGGAAGGCGTTTTCCGAATCCTTCGGCGGTAAAGGCGACGCCATCCAGACCGTGTTCGCACACGTCGACAGCGCGTAAGGTACAACCTTCTGAAAGCCCGTATGTGATCGCGTTTGGAATCGTGCGCAGCAAATCATCATCACCGTTTGCGACGATTGAACCGCCGGGACGCATATAATCGAGCATTTCCGTTTTGCCGCGGAAGATTCCCTCACGCGAACCGAAGAATTCAATATGCGCTTCACCGATGTTCGTAAACAGACAGATTGTTGGCTGCGCTGTGCGTGCGATCGCGGCAATCTCGCCGAAATGATTTGTCCCAAGCTCCATCACTGAGACTTCATCGGCGTCGCTGAGACGTAAAACAGTCGTTGGAACGCCGGTCTGGTTATTGAGATTCCCGACCGTCGCATGGGTGCGAAGCGTTGTTTCCAAAACCGCTTTCACCATCTCTTTGGTCGTTGTCTTGCCGACGCTGCCGGTAATGCAGACGAAAGGAAGATCGAACCGTTCGCGATGGTGTTTCGCAATGTTCTGATATGCAAGCACGGTGTTTTGCACACGAATATGCGCCGTAGGCACTTCGGTGTCGGAAATGCTGAGGACAGCGCCTTTTTGCATAGCATCCGGAATGAAGCGATGCCCGTCAAAGGTTTCGCCGCGGATCGCAACATAGCCCATGCCCGGTTCTAACGTGCGTGTATCGATGGTAAATCCGTGTATGACCGGATCGCCGAAATCGGACGGCGCGAACAATGTGCCGCCGGTGACGTCCAAAACCTCTCGAACGGTAAAGTCAGCCATTTGTTTTCTCCATGGAAAGACGAATGATCGTATCGCAAAGCTGCTCATAGGAGTAACCGACTACGGCTGCTTCCTGCGGAAGCAGAGACGTTGGCGTCATGCCGGGCAGCGTATTTGCTTCCAGACAATAAGCCTCGCCATACTCGGTCAGCAGAAAGTCGACGCGTCCATAAACAGACAGCCCGAGCAAATCAAAAACCTGTTTTGCGATGGTACGGATGCGATCGGTTTCCGTATCGGAAATCTCCGCCGGCGTAACCTCACGCGCTGCGCCTGCCTGATATTTGTTTTTATAATCATAAAAGCCGTGCAGCGGAATGATTTCGATGGGTGGCAGTGCAGTATTTCCAAGAATGCCGCAGGAGAGTTCACGCCCCTTGATGTATTCTTCGACAAGAATGGATGATTCCATTGAGAACGCAAGCTGCAAGGCGTCGTGCAGCGCTTCGCGGGATTGGACCACCGATACGCCGATGGATGAACCGCCGTTGCACGGTTTGACAACGCAGGGGATCGGCAGGGAAGCCTCATCGTACGGCCGGTCGGCGTGCAGACAAACGCCATTCGGCGTCAGAACGCCGTGCCGCTGAAACAGCTGTTTGCTGATCCATTTATCCATCGCCGCGCGGCAGCCGTCCGCGCCCGATCCGGTATAGCAGATGCCGCGTTCATCGAAGAATGCCTGCAGTCTTCCGTCTTCGCCGCAATCCCCATGCAGCCCCATATAGACGATATCCGCGCGCGCACACAGTTCGGGCACGTTGAGTCCGATGTATTCGTTGAAACCGGCAGCCCGCGATTTGCGAAGCGCATTCAGATCCGGTTCATGTTCGCTGACGCGATAAGGCGCAAGCGGCTTTGCATCCGCAAACAAATCGCTTGTGCCATCCCAATCGGGCAGACCGAAAAACAAGTCGACAAGAATCGCACGATGTCCCAACGACAGAAGCGCGTTGCATGCCATCGTACCGCTTGAGAGCGATACGTCGCGTTCCGGTGATAGTCCGCCTGCCAAAACCACAATATTCATGTACATTACCTCGCTTTTATACTATATAACACATTTCGCAGCATATGACAACCGAATCTTTTGTGAACGATGTTACGACTTTGATACAATTTTGAGGTTGAAAAATCAAACGGGATTGCGTACAATAGAAAAGGGCATGTTGTCGAATGTCGGGGTTTTTCGGCGCGGCTCGGAAAGGCATCCATGAAACGAATCTGTTCACTGCTGCTTGCCGTGCTGTCGATCTGCTTTGTCGGCTGTCGCAAAACCTTTGACGGTATCGCATCGTCTTTTCTGAATCTCCCTGCAATCGGTACTGCGTCGCATGAGGTCACCGAGCATGCGCATACAGCGCTTGCATTTGATGCGCTATCCGATGATGTGTCCGGTATCGGCCTCGCAATCGCAAGAACGCGTGAGCTGCTCTATCGCATCGAAAACGGGGAAATCGCAGGAGCAAATGCACAGCGTGCGCTGGAAGAGCACATCGATGCGTATCGACGTTATCGAACGGCTGCTTCAATTGCGTACGTGCGATATTGTTTTGACGTCACCGACACAGGTCGAAAGGCCGCTTACGAAACGGTCTCTGCGTCGCTGGAAGAACTCGGGTGTCTTTTGATCGATACAGAGCTTGCTTTGAGCCGTGACGCTTCGCTTGCCGAGGTGTATGACGCGCAAACCGTTGCAAGGCTGCAGCAGGAGGATGCGCTGCACGATCTTTCCGTACTGCCGCTTGCCGACCGGGAGCGCGAGCTGATCGGAACATACGATGCGCTCGAATCGCTGACGGTTGCTTATGCAGGGAGGGAATGGACGAAGGAAGAGATTCTTTCGGATACGTCTCTGACGTTCGAAACGTTTTCGTCGCTCTATCGCATGTATCGAAGCACATACAACGAAAACGCCGGAAGCGTGTTTCTGGAGTTGATTCGCGTCCGAAACGAAATGGCAAGAACGCTTGGCTTCGATTCGTACGCCGAATACGGCTATGCGTCATACATGCGCGATTATACGCCCGCCGAAGCACAAACGCTGTCGGATACGGTCAAACGGGAGCTTGTTCCGCTGTTCATTGAATTGCAGGATGATTTCTATCAGGCGGTAATGCGCTTGTCCTGCGGAACGTTCTCGCAAGAACCGACGTTTGCGCTTGTCGAAACGGTGATCCGAAATCTGCTGCCCGAGCTTGAGCGGCCGTGGACTTATATGCGCGAAAAGGGGATGTACGATTGTTCCGCGTCATCCAACCGCATGTCCGGCAGCTTCACGACGTATTTCGAAACCTACGGCGCTCCGTTTCTGTTTACTGCGTGGGACGATTCCTATGAGATGCCGACGACGATGCTGCACGAATTCGGACACTATGCCGGATATTTTCTGAACGGCATACAGCGCATGCAGTCGGCCGATCCGCTTGATCTTGCGGAAATCGACTCGCAGGGACTTGAGCTTTTGGCGTTTTCGCAGTATGATATACTATATGGCGCGCTGGCGGATGCGGCAAGGATTGCCAATCTGACCATTGCGCTTTATGCGGTGATCACAGGGTGTATGGAGGATGAGTTCCAGCAGTTTGCCTATCATACGGACAACGTAACGCTCGAAGCGCTCAATGCCGAATATGAGAGATTGTCAAAGGCATACGGACTGTATGAAATGGGACTGGACGGCGAATCGTGGACAGAGATTTCACACACGTTTCGTGCGCCGATGTACTATATCAGCTACAGCACCAGCATGCTTTCCGCGCTGCAGCTGCTGGTACTTTCGCAAGACAATCCGGACGGCGCGATCGCTGCGTATCGGTCGATTCTGATGCGGCCGATCGATGCAACGTTTCGGGACACAATCCAAAACGCGGGGCTTTCAGACCCGTTTGATACAGATACCGTTTCCGCGCTCGGTCAATTGATCCTTGCGCGCTACGGCGAATGAACCGACAAGAAAGGAACTGTTATGATGAAAAAAGCGATCTGCTGCCTGCTTTGCTTGATGATGTTGTTTCCGTGTCTGCTTGCAGCAAGCGGCGAATCCGAACTGACTGTGACCTACTCCATGCCGAACGGCCATTCGGACAGCGTGCTCAAGGATTCCGACGTGATGACGCGCATTTCGATCAAGCGCAAGGAGGAGATCACGCTGAAGCTGTCCGAGGCGGGCGAGGGACACATGGTGTATCTTGAATGGTTTGCAATTCCGGAAAGCGCACAGCTTGTCCAATATAATGCATCAAACCAGCAGATTGCGGCGACAAGCTTCCCGAATTCGGACGACTATCGGGTTGCGATGCCGCTGGACGCGGCTTGCACAAAACTGACGCTGTCTTCTTTGAAGGATACCTGCACGGTCTCCACTTTGATCGTTGCGGAAGGTGAGCCGGACGAGCTGTATCATTGGCTGCAGCCGACTACAGCATGCGATATGCTGTTTATTGCGCCGACGCCGTCCGATGCGATGGAAGCGTTCGGCCCGCTGTTTGCCAAGTACGGTATCGGACACGGCGTTCCGATCGGGATTATCTGCATGACAGTTGACTATCGCTATCGCGCGGAGGAGCTTGAGCATGCGCTGTTTTCCATGGGGATCACAAACGCGCCGATCTATCTTGGCTGCGACGATTTGAATTATCTGAATGCGAAAGAGATTCATAAGCTTTGGGTAAAAAACAATCCGTCGGACAAGCTTGCTGCGCTGATCGGCACACTTCAGCCTAAGGTCGTAGTAACCGTTGCGGAAAACGCAAGTGATTTACGCGGGGCTGAAACGCTTTCGATCGTCAGGAGCGTTGTGCCGAAATGCAATGTCGCGAAATTCTATCTTGCGGCCGAAAAGGGGAACACAGTGATCGACTGCACCGAGCCGATCACAGCCTTGGAAAACCGCAGCGCGTTCGAGTTTGCGACCGATGCATA
>CALFIV010000094.1 GCA_937877295.1 uncultured Clostridia bacterium | reverse complement strand
ATCTAAATAGGGAGGTCTGCACACATGCGCATGGTTGATCTGATCGAGAAAAAGGTGAACGGCGAAGCCCTTTCACATGATGAAATTGCGTATATTGTCAAAGGGTTTACGGACGGTACGATTCCGGACTATCAGATGGCTGCATTTCAGATGGCTGTCGTTTTCAACGGCATGACCGATCATGAAACCGCAGATCTGACAATGGCTATGATGCACTCCGGAGACGTTGTCGATCTTTCCGATCTGCGCGGTGTTAAGGTGGATAAGCATTCCACCGGCGGCGTGGGCGATACCACAACGCTCGTGATTGCACCGCTGGTCGCAGCATGCGGAGGCACGGTCGCAAAGATGAGCGGCAGAGGCCTCGGACATACGGGCGGCACGCTTGATAAGCTCGAATCGATTCCCGGTGTGTGTATCGAACAGCCGATGGACCGCTTCAAAGAAATCGTCAACGAAATCGGCGTTGCGGTCATCGGTCAGACCGGAAATCTCGTTCCCGCCGATAAAAAAATGTACGCATTGCGTGATGTGACGGCCACGGTACGCAGCATTCCGCTGATCGCATCCAGTATCATGTCAAAGAAGCTTGCGGCAGGTACGGATGCCATCGTGCTCGACGTCAAGACGGGAACGGGCGCATTTATGTCGACAGTGGATGAGGCGGAGAAGCTTGCGCATCTGATGGTTTCGATCGGCAAGCTCGTCGGACGCGAATGCGTCGCCATCATTACCGATATGAATCAACCGCTTGGCCTTGCGGTCGGCAATGCGTTGGAAGTGCGGGAAGCGGTCGAGCTTCTTTCCGGAAAGATCCCGGCCGGCGATCCGCTGTATGAGGTCTGTATGCTGCTCGGAACGCACATGATGATCCTCTCAAAGCTCGCGAGCACCGAAGTCGAAGCGCGTGAAAAGCTCGAAACAGCACTTTCAAGCGGTGCAGGTCTCAAGAAGCTTCGCGAAATGATTGCAGCGGAAGGCGGCGATTCGGCATACATTGATATCGACCGTATCAATACGCTCTGCAGCGTCAAAAAGACGGTCAGTGTCTATCCGAAACGTTCCGGCTATATCAGCTCCATCAATGCAGAGCGCATCGGCACAGCGGCACAGATCCTTGGCGCAGGACGCGCGACAAAGGAAGAGAGCATCGATCCGGCGGTCGGCCTCGTCATGAAGAAACGTCTCGGCGATTTCGTGCGTGCGGATGAACCTCTGTGCGTGATGTATGTAAACGATGAGAGCAAGCTCAGCGCTGCGCTTGAAATGTTCCACAGTGCGTTCGAATACTCCGGTAAAAAACCCGATTACCGCCCGATGGTGTACGACGTCGTTCGCGCATAAAGACAACAAAATGCATCGAAGCGGCACACTCCACGTGGGGCGTGCCGCTTACAAGAAAGGAAACCATGAACCGATTGTTACTCGCCATC
>CALFIV010000093.1 GCA_937877295.1 uncultured Clostridia bacterium | reverse complement strand
TGACGCCGAGCTCCAACGGCGCACAGATCGAAAATGCAAACAACGTGGCTACCTATGCGAACGCAGGCGTATCTCTCTCGGATTCCATCCTGACCAACGTCGCAAATACCTACGTATTTAAACTCGCAAAACATGGCAATTATTATTCGATCCAGAGCGCTTCTACAAACGCGTATGTCGGCGAGGATTCCTCGTCCTATCTGGCAGGATATACGACTTATACGTCCGGAAACTGCGACTGGACGCCCGGCACGCTGCCGAACGCCAGCAGCGCAACCAACGCCAAGAACGGCAACTATCCATACCTCAGCTTCAACTCAAGCAACGGCTACTTCTGGTCCGGCGGCAGCAGCACCACCTCGACCTCGCAAAGCGTCCGCTTCTGGAAAGAGAACAGCGGAAACGTGACTTACTACACCACAAGTCCGGTTGAGCCGCATGAGCATACCTACGGCGACTGGACGTCCAACAACGACGGCACACACAGCCGGACCTGCTCCGAGTGCGGCGACGTCGCAACCGAAAGCTGTACCTACAATGACGTCGTGACCGCGCCGACAGCCACCGCGCAGGGCTACACGACCCACACCTGTACCGTGTGCGGCTATACCTTCACGGACAGCTATGTTGACGCGCTGGGCTACACGGTAAGCTTCTCCGTCCCTGCAGGCGTCACCGCACCGGCCGCCATGAACTGCCAGGCGGGCGCGTCCATCACGCTGCCCACCGCAGGCGCACCCGCGGGCTATACCTTCCTCGGCTGGGTAACGGAGGACGTCAACAACGCCGCAACGCTTCCGGCGGTTCTGACCGGCAGCTATTCCGCAACCGCGGATATCACGCTGAAGGCGCTGTATTCGCACACGGAGACCTCCGACGCGGGCTATGAACTGGTAACGGAAGCGCCCGCATCGTGGGAGGGCAGCTATGTCGTCACCTACGGCAAGGCAAACGATGCAACCGTTCTGAAGGGCATTGCAGGCACGAAGAAGTATGAGACCGCATCGGCAGGCGGCTCGGCTGCTTTTGCAAGCACCGGCATGACGCTGGACGGCACGACGATCAGCAATGTAACGGAAGCGTACGTCTTTGTCGTGACCGCGGTCGGCGACAAGTTTGCGATTCGCAATGCGCAGACCGGCACATACCTTGCAAACAAGGGCAGCTATCTCTACAGCTACAAGACCGACACCGCGGTCTACTGCCGCTGGTCTTTCGCAATGAACGGCGAAGCGGTGGATGCAACCAACGCATCTTCCAAGGCACGTCCGCATCTGACATTCTCGACGAAAGGCTACTTCATGGTCGATCGCAATGCCGGCGACAGCATCTACTTCTGGAAGCTGCTCGATACGGTCGAGACCACAACGTACACCACGGTCATAGGCTGATCAAACGGTTCGTCACAAAAGAAATCAAACGGCGTTGTCTCAAGAGGACAACGCCGTTTTCCTACATCGCACAACAAATGAAGGCAAATCCAATGCCGGAAAAACCGTTATGTTGTGGTTAGCGGGCAGAAATTTTGGAAGATTTTGCAATTCTGACACAAATAGGTGTTTACCGAACGGACAAAGTGTGGTAAACTAACCGCAGTATTCAGAGGTAAGGCATGAAGCACAGCATTCGAGTATTCACATTTATATTGGCATTGCTCACGGCGTTGACCGTGTTCGCTTGCGGCACGCCGTCCACGGTAGCTCCGACGGCTGAACCGGTCGTTGTCGAAGCGACAGTGGCCGCTACTGCTGTACCGACGGAAATCCCTGTAATCGAAGAAGCGATCACCGCGGTTACGCCCGTACCGGCAACGCCTGCGCCGACGCCGAATCCCACACCGACGCCCGAGCCGACCGATACGCCCGCGCCGACGGAGATTCCGTTTTCGTATTATGCGCCGACAGTCAATATGTCGTTTGAAGAGTTGGTCGGATCGTTGGACGATTTCAACGAAGCAGATCCGAACAACGAAAGCACCTTCCGGTTGCCCGCGGGATACCCGTCTCCGGACAAATACTATATCATTGTGGATCTGTACTGGCAGGTCGTTATGGTGTATTCCAAAAATCCTGCAACCGGTGAATATGACGTCCCTGTTCGCTACATGATTTGCTCTACAGGCGACGGTCGCAAGTATCATGAAACGCGAGTCGGCAAGTTCCCGATGGAGAAGACGAAGGTGCGCTTCGGCAAGTTCGCGTCCTCGCCGGAGTCTGCGCAGTATTGGTCCTTGATCGTCAGCAAGACGTATTTCCATTCGACGCTCTATGATAAACGTCGAGATCTTACGTCGATCCAAAAGGCATCCTATGAAGCGCTCGGCAGCAAAGCGTCGCACGGATGCATTCGTCTGACCGTTCCGGATGCACGCTGGATCTACTACAACATTTGTTACGGCACTATATGCGAGATCCGCAAGGGCAGACAAGACGATCAGGATACAGCGGCAATCAAGGAACAATTGAAGATCGCGGCGTGGAAGGACAATGCACTCATATCCGTCGGAACAACACCGTATACCGATAACTGGACCATTGACGAGATCGAGCTTGATCCAAATTATCCGTATATCCACGCGACACAGCCGCCGGTCTCCAAATCATGAAACGCGCGGTACAAATCTTCATATCGATCCTGATGGCGGTGCTGTGCATAAGCACCGCCTTTGCTGATAGTTTGCCGCAGGACAGCACGCTGAAGACGAACGTTGACACGCTTTTGGACGAAGTACGCGAAACCGTGATCAAACCGTATCACGAAACGGCGCAAAAGCGGCTTCGCACCTATGCGCAGGTTTTTGACGAAATGGCCCGCTTGAACGATTACGCAGCGCGAATCGAGCAAAACGGCGAAAAAGCCGAAAAGCTGGTTGAGATGCATCTTTGCGTCCTGTATTCGCAGGCAGATGAGCTTCGCGTGACCAGCGCGCTTTCTCTCGACTGGAAGCTCCTCGGCACGCTGCTGTTTACGTACGGGGAGAAAATGACCGACGTGCTGAAGCGGAATCTTCGGATGCATATCGACGATATGGGGCGCATTGTCGAGATCCGGATCGAATTCAACGGTTTTGACGATCTGCTTTGGCTCGACAATGAGACGGATTGGTTTGCCGCGCGAAATTCCTACTACTATCTGAATACGGTCTACGACGATGCAGGTGTGCAGCGCAAACCGTCGTCGTACTGCATGGCGCAGGAGAAACTCGATTCGCTTGCATTTCCGTTGGATGCAAAGTGGTATTCGCGCATCAAAACAAAGTGGTATCGGTCGCGTGACGGCGGTAGGCGCGTTCACACCGGCATGGATATTCGCTGCGCACACGGTTCGCCGATCTATGCATGCGCGGGCGGTACGGTCAGCTCCGTCGGCTATCACGTCAAGGGCGGATACTACGTTTCGGTTGTGGATGACGATGGGTATGAGTATTTCTATTATCATATGATCAAGAACTCGCAGTGCGTCGTACGCGGACAAATCGTGGAAACGGGCGAGCGGCTCGGACTTTCCGGGAATACAGGCAACTCTGCCGCTCCGCATCTCCATCTTTCCATTATCACGCCGGAGCGCCGCTTTGTCGATCCTTTCCCGATTTACTATCGTTGGGTGTATCAGCACACCGGAAAACTGATCAAAAAGCCAAGCTGAGGCATCTTTTTCGGAATGTTTTTCCGCTTTCCCGCGTAATTTGTTGCAGCAAGGGGGAAACGGGTATGAAACTTGACGAAATGAAGGTACAGTATGAGCGAAGCCGCGACGGGTTTTCCAGCGAGTCGAGTTTTACGGTCGATGAGCAAAAACCGGTTGTGAAGGTCGATGCAAGCGGAATCGTCATCAAGGTCGGGCTTTGCGCGGCTGTGCTTGCGCTTGCGATCGTTGTACGCGCATTCGGCGTCGGAAAACCGCAGGAGCGTGTTGCCCAAACGAGCACATACGCGTCGGAAACCGATGATCAGGAACAGCAGACGAGCACGGTCGGTACGCTGCAATATGTGGAAGCCGGCGCAGCGCGCAAGTGGAACGCGCCGGTGATGAGCAACGACATCGAACTGCTGCGCGACAGCCAATTGCTGCGCTTCACAGCACTCAACGGTACGGTCAACGCCTGCATGGCAGGAAAAGTGCTGTCAGTCGAGCAGGATGCGCAGCTCGGCAATTGTGTGCGGATTCAGTCGGAAAGCGATTGCGAAACGATCTACTACGGCTTTGAAACGGTTGCCGTTTCACAAGGCGCAGAGGTTGCAACGGGCGATCCGCTCGGTACGGTCGCGACCGGAAGAAGCATTTATCTCAAAGTGCTCCAGGACGGTGCGCCGCAAGATCCCACAGAGTATGTAGATCTTTCGCTTCAAACCGAATGAGCCTTCGCATCGGGAAAGCGGAGGTTCGCCTGTCGATCGGCGTGCTTCCGCTTTTTGCTGCACTGATCGTGATAGGCGAGGGAAAAACGCTCGCTCTTTCGGTGCTCTCACTACTGCTGCATGAGTGTGCGCATGCGATCGCCGCAAGGAATCTGGGCTACGGTATCCGCCGTATTTCCGTTTGGCCGTTCGGCGCGGTCATGCATCTGGAACGGCAATGCGCAGAACCGGGCGGCGAATGGATCGTGTCGCTAGCCGGTCCGTTGAGCTCTTTGATTGCTGCGTCGTGCGCGCGTTTGCTTTGCCAGGCGCTGCCGCAGTATGCCGAAGGTCTCGATGCGTTTGTACACACCAATCTCGCGCTTGCGCTGCTCAATCTGCTGCCCGCGTATCCGCTGGACGGCGGGCGGATCGCAAAGTCGCTTTTCCTGCGCTGTGTCAGCGAACGCAAGGCACGCTTTTTATCGCTTGCGTTTACGTTCGTGATAGCGGTACTGCTGCTTGCGGGCGGCGTCTATTGCATGACGATCGGTATGCCCATGTGGACACTGCTGTGTATCGCACCGTATCTGTTGATCTCGGCATGGATCGAATGGAAGCAGGTTTCGCCCGGCACGGTTGCGCATGTGCTCGACCGCCGCTTTGCGCACAGAACCGGCGCAGCGATTCGCGCGCAGCTGATATGGATCGACGGCAGTGCTACAATCGGAACGGCGATGCAGACGCTGTCGAACCGCTTTTATACCGTGCTGCGGATACAGAGCGGCGAGCGTGTGTTCGAAACGGACGAGAACGCACTGATGGAAGCCGCTTCGCGATACGGATACGAAACGACATTAAAAGACGCTTTTATGCATTGACCGTATTGAAATTGTATGGTATAATATCTCGTTATTGTGACTTTCGGAATGTGAGGAATCGCCTTGGACGCAATGCAACTGGACAAGCTGTTGAGTCGGGTTGAAAAACCGGCGCGCTATCTCGGAAACGAGTGGAACATGACCAAGAAGGAGTCGTATGACTTCCGCTTTGCGCTGTGCTTTCCGGATGTTTACGAAATCGGCATGTCGCATCAGGGCAGCCGCATTCTGTATCACGTACTGAACAGCATGGACGGCGTTTATTGCGAACGCTGCTATGCACCGTGGACCGACATGGAACGCGCATTGATCGATCGGCATGAAAAGCTGTTTACGCTCGAAACCAAATCGCCGCTGCGGGATTTCGATATCGTAGGCTTTTCACTGCTGTACGAGATGTGCTATACCAACATCCTCACGATGCTGGAGCTTTCCGATATCCCGTTTCTCGCTGCAGATCGCGACGAAACATATCCGCTGATTGTGGCGGGCGGTCCATGCACCTGCAATCCCGAGCCGATTGCGCCGTTCTTCGATGCCATCCTCGTCGGCGACGGTGAGGATATGGAACCGGAGATCGTCAACTGCGTGCGGCAGGCGAAACATGAGGGGATCGGCAAGGTGCAGCTTTTGGAGCGGCTCTCCGCAATCGAGGGCGTATATGTGCCGTCTTTCTATGAGCCGGTCTACGAAAACGGGCGGTATCTTCGCATGGAGCGGAAGAACGCGCTTGCGCCGGCGCGCATCAAACGCCGTGTGGTGCGCAATCTGGATGCAGCGCCGTACGTAGGAAAGCAGCTTGTTCCGCATATGCAGATCATCCATGACCGCGTTGCGGTCGAGGTCATGCGAGGATGTACGCGCGGTTGCCGCTTCTGTCAGGCGGGCTATATCTATCGCCCTGTCCGGGAGCGCAAAAAGGATACGCTTCTGCATCAGACACGCGAGCTGGTGCGCTGCACCGGCTACGATGAGGTTTCGCTGCTCTCGCTCAGCACCGGAGACTATTCCGAGCTTCACGAACTGCTGCCGCGCATCATTGACGATATGGCGGAGCAGAAAGTGTCCGTGTCGCTGCCGTCCCTGCGCATCGATTCATTGCTCAAGGAAGACCTCGAAAAGATGCAGACGGTGCGAAAAGGCGGCTTGACCTTTGCGCCGGAGGCGGGTACGCAGCGCATGCGTGACGTCATCAACAAGAACGTGACGGAGGAGGACCTTCTGCGCGCGGTCACCGATGCGTTCACGTCAGGCTGGTGCGGCGTCAAGCTCTATTTCATGATCGGCCTGCCGACCGAGACGGACGAGGACATCCTCGGCATCGCGGACCTTGCGAGAAAGGTTTCCGCGTGCTTCTACCGTCTGCCGAAGGAACAACGCGGCATGGGATTCCGCGTTACCGTTTCCGTATCGACCTTCGTGCCGAAGCCGTGGACGGCGTTCCAATGGGTCGGGCAAAACGAGCAGGAGGAAATCCGCAGGAAACAGCAGCTTTTGAAGAACGCGATGAAGGGCGTGCGCGGCGGCGAGCTGCATTGCCATCCGTCCGTACTTTCCGTGCTCGAAGCCGTATTCTCGCGCGGCGATCGAAGACTTGTGCCGGTTCTGGTCGACGCATATCGCAACGGCTGCCGGTTCGACTCGTGGGCGGAGCATTTCAAGCCGGACATGTGGGCACAGGCATTCGAGAAAAACGGGCTCACGATGGATGAATACGCATATCGGGAACGCGATCCCAAAGAACCGCTGCCGTGGGAGATCGTCGACGCGTTGACCACGGTAACCTATTTGAAACGCGAATGGGAACGCGCAAAGGAAGCGCGCATCACAAAGGACTGCCGCGAAGGCTGTAACGGATGTTTCGGAGAACGCTGTGAGGATTATTGCCGCATTTCAAAAAAATAAAGAAATCTCATACACGTCGCATCTTGACGTGCAGCGCACGCTGCAGCGTGCGTTCCGGCGTGCCGAACTGCCTCTTGCGTTTTCGAAAGGGTTCAATCCGCATCCTAAGCTTTCGTTTGCTACCGCGCTCGCGACGGGCTTCACGAGCGACGGGGAGTGGTTTGAGGTAGAACTGGATAGGCCGGTCGGCATTTCCGAATTTATCGATCGCGTCAATCGTGCGCTGCCGGACGGTATGCGCATTGTCGAGGCGTTTGAAGCGGACGACCGGATCGATACGCTCAGCAAGCTCATTCGCGCAGCACATTACAGCTTGACCGTACAGTTTGACGAGCCCGTTTCCGAAGAAACGGTGCAAAGCGCGCTGCGGTCGATCATGAACGACGGTCCTGTGATCGTCGAAAAAAAGACGAAGAGCGGCGTCAAGCCCGCCGACATTCGTCCGGACATTTTGGAGGCCTCCGTCAAGGAAGTTTCGGATTCTACCGCGATTTTTGACGTTGTGGGCACGCTGACGGCAGCTGGCGGACTGCGCGCGGAAACATTCGTACGCGCGCTGTTCGACCGATTGCACCTGAGCGGTTTTTTCACGGCGCATCGCATCTCCCTCTGCTTTGAGGGGTCCGATCGGTTGCCGCGCCTCCCGTAAGGAAAGGTATTTATGAATAAAGAAATTCTCGTTGACGCAAACGCGTTTAATACGCGTGTTGCGGTTGTCGAGGACGGTACGCCTGTGGAGCTCTACGTGGAGCAGGAAGGCAGCGAACGTCTCGTCGGCAATATCTATCTCGGAAAGGTCCAAAACGTGCTTCCCGGCATGCAGGCGGCGTTTGTGGACATTGGACTCGAAAAGAACGCGTTCCTCTATGCAGGCGACGTCTTTACCCCTGGCGACGCCTACGATGAACTCGAAAAGATCCCGGAAACGCGCAAGATCGGCGACATGCTGAAGACCGGTCAAAACGTGATCGTGCAGGTCGCCAAAGACCCGATCGGCACAAAAGGCGCGCGCGTCACAACGCACATCACGCTTGCGGGGCGATCGCTGGTTTTGATGCCCACCGTGGAATACGTCGGTGTATCGCGGCGCATCGAAAAGGAAGAGGAGCGTACAAGACTCAGAAAGCTGATCAAGGAACTCAAACCCGAGGGGATGGGCATCATCGTACGAACCGCGTCGGCGGGCCGTACGAAGGAAGCGTTTGTGGAGGAGATCGACAGCCTCAAGCTGCTGTACGAAGAAATCCAGAAAAAGGCAAAGACCATGCGCGCCCCGAAGCTGCTGCATGAAGAACAAAGCCTGTTGTTCCGTACCGTACGCGATCTGCTGATGCGCGACGTCGACCGGCTCTTTGTCAACGACATCAACGCCTATAACGAACTGCGTGAAATCGCGTCGGTCATGGCGCCGAAGCTCAAAGCCCGCATTCTGTTCAAGGACAGTGAAGCTCTGTTCGAACGCTGTGAAGCAGAGAGCAAGATTGAACGCGCACTGGCGCGCAAGGTTTGGCTCAAAAGCGGCGGATATCTGATTATTGACCGCGCGGAAGCGCTGACGGTCATCGACGTCAACACCGGCAAGTTTGTCGGCAAGGACAATCTCGAAAAGACGATCACGGCAACCAACTGCGAGGCGGCGACGGAGATTGCGCTGCAGCTCCGTTTGCGCGATATCGGAGGCATCGTGGTCATCGACTTCATCGACATGGAGAAGGAATCCAACCGCCAGCTTGTGCTGCAGACGCTCAAGACCGCTATGCACGCCGACCATACGCGGTCGCATGTATTTGGCTTCACACGATTGGGACTTGTTGAGCTCACGCGAAAAAAGACTGGCCGCAGCATTGGCGATACGCTGAAGGTCACGTGCCCGTGCTGCGAGGGCGAGGGGAAGGTGCTCGCGCCGCATACCGTGTTCAACAGACTCAGAAAGCAGACGTTGCAGATTTTGAAGGGCTCGAAGATCCGCCGCATGTACATTGAGGTGCATCCCGACGTCAAGGCGGTTATGGAGCAGCTCGAAAAGCGCAACGGCACACTGTTCCCGGAGGTTGAGGACGCCACGTTCTATGTGCGCGGAAACGACAGCATGCATCCGGAAAAGTACGTCGTTCGTCCGCTGCCGGACAAAAAATTGCCCGAAGCCAAGCGCGTT
>CALFIV010000092.1 GCA_937877295.1 uncultured Clostridia bacterium | reverse complement strand
ATATTCTTTTTATGACTTCGCCGCAAACGGTCTGACCCCTTTTTCGACAGTCTGAGAGGGTTGCAACTGCAGCCCTCTTTTGTTGCGGTGGCACGCTGTTTATAGTATAATCAAAACACATCATAACGGAAAGGACGCGCAGTATGAACATCTATCTCGCCTTTACGCTGTTTTCGATCGTCATTCTGGTCTATTGGGTCATTTCGGAGCTGTTTGCGATGCTGTTTCGCTTCACCGGTCTGCCGGATGAAAAAGCGCGGTTTCAGGTCATTTCCCTTTTGACCGGCTGCGGCTTCACCACGCACGAGAGCGAACTGCTGCTTTCCAGCAAATCGCGCCGCAGGCTTGCGCGCATCACGATGCTGTTCGGGTATGTGTTCAATATCACGATCGTATCCGTGTTCATCAACGTTTTTCTTTCGCTGAAGCTCACTGAATTCAAAAACTATTTCAGCATCCTGATCCCGATCGTGGCGGCTGCGGTCATCATCATCTTCATCCGCGTACCGAAGGTGCGCGCATGGGCAGACCGGCTGATCGAACGGCTGGCAGGACGGCTGGCGCACCGCGACAGCACCAACTCGGTCATGCTGCTGGATTATCTCGGGGAGGATTCGATCGCGCAGGTCACGCTGCACGAAGTGCCGGCGGCATTTTGCGACCTTCCGCTGTCTGAAACGGGGCTGAAGCCCGCGCACAACATCATGGTCATGCTCGTGGAGCACAAGGGTGAAAAGCCCGAAGCCGCAAGCGCGCAAACCGTGTTCCGCGCCGGGGACAAGCTGACCGTCTTCGGCAACTATCACGAAATTTCCAAGATCTTCGACGCCAAGGAGCGCTTTGAAGAAGCCTGAACAACGTTCGGGGACTGCCGCGGCAGTCCTTTTTATTTACAAAGCTCCGACAGGTCCTTGATCTCGAAACAGCCGTCCGGCAGCGATTCCGGCCGCTCGCCCGACTGCCATGTGTGTATGTACGCGCCGACAATCCCTGCTTCGTGCGCGCCGCGCATGTCCGCGTCCTTGTCATTGCCCACCATGACCGCCGTATCGCGATCGATCGCAAACCGCGCGAGCAGAAGTTCATAGAGTCCGCGATACGGCTTCTTCATGCCCGCGTCACTCGACAGGAGGACGCCATCTAAGCGCTCCGCAAGGTCGAGCTTTTTAAGCTCGTCGTTTGTAAAGCACGACTGCGCATTGGACAGCAAATACACGCGCTTACCCGCCCGCCGCAGCGCGTCGAGCGTTTCCAAAACGTTCGGAAACGGTCTGAGATGCAGCGTGGAACGTTCGCGAAACCGCCTTGCGATCGCCGGCGCAGCGTCTTTGCCCGCGCCGCGCTCGGTCAGCAGCCGCTCGAATACGCGCAAAAGCTCCGGTTCGACATACCGTTTCGGCACATCCGGCAGCGTTTTTGCACGGATCTGTACCTCCTCCTCGCACAGTCTCAGATACGCCGCCCGATAGGTTTCGGCCGTATAGGACGCGCCGCATGCGCAGGCGTCCTCCGCCGCGCCGATCCAGAGCGCGGGCATCGATTCGTCGGTATGCACATCGGCAAGCGTGCCGTACAGATCAAAGAGATAAACCGTCGGTTTCATAGACATTCCGTTTCCTTTTTTCTTACAGTATAGCAGATCCGCGTGCGTTTGCCTATCCGCAATTCGAAAAAGCAAGCCGTGCGCAGGTTGAAATCGGCGTATGGGAATGGTATAATGAACCATCAATAAAAAGGAGTAACGCAATGGAAAAGCACAGCATTTATACCGACAAAGCACCGGCGGCGATCGGACCGTATTCGCAGGCGATCCGCACCGGCAATTTCCTGTATGGGTCGGGCCAGATCCCGATCGATCCGGCGGCGAACGCCGTGACGGCCTTCTACCAGCGGTGAACGGGCGATGAGAAAACAGGACTCCTTTCT
>CALFIV010000091.1 GCA_937877295.1 uncultured Clostridia bacterium | reverse complement strand
GACGGCGTCCATCAGGTCGAAGGCTACACCGATCCCAGAGGCGAAGGCCGTATCACCATCGTCTCCGAAGCGCCCGCGACCGGCGACACGATCATTCTGTTCACGAACGACGTGCACTGCGGCATCCGCGACGGCTGGGGCTATGCAGGCCTTGCAGACCTCAAGAAGACCCTCGAAGCAGAAGGCAACGAAGTCATTCTCGTTGACGCAGGCGACCACGTACAGGGCGGCCCGATCGGCTCTCTGACGCAGGGAGAAGCGATCATCGACATCATGAACTTTGTCGGCTATGATCTTGCAACGCTCGGCAACCACGAGTTCGACTACGGCATGGATCAGATGTTTGCTCTCGTTGAGCAGGCTGAATATCCGTACGTTTCCGCGAACTTTGTGAAGGTCGAAGGCAACGAGCCGGTGCTCGACGCATATAAGATCTTTGTTGCAAACGACAAGAAGATCGCGTTCGTCGGCCTCTCCACGCCGGAATCCATCACTAAGTCCACCCCCACCTACTTCATGAATGAAGACAACACCGCGTACGTCTACGGCTTCTGCCAGGATGCGACCGGTGAAGGCGTCTATGCGGCTACGCAAGCTGCGATCGACGCGGCAAGAGCAGAAGGCGCGGATTACGTCATCCTCGTCGGCCATATGGGCATCGACGAACAGTCCAGCCCGTGGATGTCCACCGAAGTCATCGCGAACATCACCGGCGCTGACGCCTTCATCGACGGCCACAGCCACAGCGTCATCGACGCGGTTGAAGTTGCCGATAAGGAAGGCAAGACGGTTCTCCACGGCCAGACCGGCACGAAGCTCGCGAACGTCGGCAAGCTGACGATCAAAGCAGACGGCACGCTCACGATGGAGATCCTCCCGGCTTCCGAAAAGGTCAAGGACGATCCGGAAACCGACGAATACATTGCGGCAATCGAAGCAGAGTTCAACGAGCTGCTGAACAGTGTCGTTGCGCACACCGATCATGACCTCACGGTCAACGATCCGGATACCGGCGCGCGTGCGGTCCGTAAAGCGGAAACCAACCTCGGCGACCTCTGCGCGGATGCATATCGTTATATGTTCGACGCGGATATCGCGTTTGTCAACGGCGGCGGCGTCCGTGCGAACATCCCGACGGGCGACATCACCTTCCAGCAGATCATCAACGTCCACCCGTTCGGCAACACCGCGGTCCTCGCGGAAGTCACGGGTCAGCAGATCCTCGACGCACTCGAGCACGGCTCCGCGTCCAACCCGGGCGAGAGCGGCGGCTTCCTGCAGGTTGCGGGTCTCAAGTATGAGATCCACAACTACCTGCCCGCAAACGAGATCGTCGACGATCAGAAGATGTGGCAGAGCAACGCAGGTCTCGATGAGTACCGCGTCAAGAACGTTCAGGTTCTGAACAAGGAGACCGGCGAATATGAACCGCTCGATCTCACCAAGAAGTACACGCTGGCGTCCCATAACTACATGCTCAAGGATATGGGCGACGGCTATGCAATGTTCGGTGCGAACATCACGGTTCTCAACGATAGCGGCATTGCGGACAATAAGGTCCTGATCGACTACATCCAGTCGATGCCTGAGGTGGACGGCGTCCATCAGGTCGAAGGCTACACCGATCCCAGAGGCGAAGGCCGTATCAGAATCGTTACCGAAAAGGGCGCGCACTTCTACGGCGAGAAAGTAAATGCAGAAGATGTCACCGAGCTGAGCGACAAGAATGTTGCGCAGTATCGTTACGACGTCAAGGTCAAAGACGTTGATCCCAAGATGGAGGTCGTCGGTCTGCAGTCGTATGTGCGGTTTGACAATACGGTCCTGAAGTTCGTCGGCGCAAAGTCCACGCTGGAAGGCTCGACCGGCGTCAATGAAAACGAAGGTCTGGTATCCTTCGCATGGGCGACCAACGGCGAAGGCATTACCCTCGAAGATGAAACGGTTGTCGTGTCCCTGTACTTCGAACTGATCAAGCCGGTTGAAGACGGTACGACGCTTGACTTCGAGTTTGCGGAAACCGAGACCGGCGCAAAGACCGGTTACTCGTATGTATCCGGTTCGACGGTTATCGAAGCGACCGAGGTGAACACCGAAAACGGCAGCATTACCTTCAGCGTTCCGGATCAATTCCGTCTGGAGGGCGAAGAGATCACCGCTGCAAACGCAATGGTCATTGAAGACGGCGAGGTCCTCTATCGCTACAGCATCTATGTCAAGGATCTGCCTGAGAGCGGTCTGTACGCCAATGCGGCTTCCATCTTCCTGACCTATGACAAGACAATGCTTGCGTTTGTCAAGGCAGAGGGCGCGTTCGATTGGGAAGTCACCGATAAGGGCACGAAGCTCATGGCGGTCTGGGCGTCCGACAGCGAAGTTCTGGTTGAGAACGACGATGCGATCCTCGTCCTGTACTTCAAGGCGATCGGAGACATTCAGAACGGCACAGTCGTTGATATCGCATTCACCACGAATATTCTGGGCAACGAAAGCAGTATGTCCTACGTATTCGGAAGCAAAACGATCGATCTCGACGCCGAAACCGTTTCCGGTTCGATCACATTCCGGTGGCTGCTCGGCGATGCGAATGACGACGGTAAGATCACCGCAGCGGATGCGGCTCTGATCCTCCGTTCCATCGTCGGTCTGGATGAGCTCACTCCGCAGGGTGCGATCAATGCGGACGTTGACGGCGACGGCGAAATCACTGCAAAGGATGCAGCGACCATCCTCCGCTACATCGTCAAGCTGATCGACGTCTTCCCCGCAGAGGAAGAACTCGACTGATCCAAAATCCAAAAAGGGATCGTCTCCGGACGATCCCTTTTTCTATATCAAGAAAAACCGCCGAAGCGGTTGTATTCAGAATTGTTTCATGCGATCATTGAGCCTTTGGTATACCGGCCGCATCCACGGTTCGGAGCAGGCTTCGATCGCTTTCTCTGGCGTAAACCAGCGCACGGCGCTGTTTTCGTCTTTCTTGACGTGCAGCGGCTCGGTCTCGTCAGCGATCAGCAGAAACGTACCGTTGAGATGCAGATGCGCCGGCACAAATGCGCCGCGCTTCACATGGGGATTTACAGTGAGCGTTTCGATCGACAGCAGCCGGTCTGATGCCGGTCGGACGTTGGAAAGTCCCGTCTCCTCCTTCGCCTCTCTGCAAGCAACGGACAGAAGATCATGCTCGCCGTCCGCATGACCGCCGGTCCACGCCCATGAATCGTAGATGTTGTGATAGATCATCAGCACGCGGTCGCGCGCTGCGTTTGTGATCCATGCGGAAGCCGTGATATGGCAGAGCAGATTGGAACGCAGATATACGTCGGAAAACCGGCGGATACAGTCGAGCATAACCGCCTTATCCGCCGCTTCCTGTTCGTCATACGGTTTGTACGCAAGCAAGAGTGATTGAAAATCCATGTTGCGATTATAACATGACTCCCCCCTTGTCTGCAAGCGTCGAATGGTGTATACTGATCAAAACGGTACGGAGGTGCGGCATGGTACATATCGGCAACGACTGGGACGATCTGCTGAAGGATTATTTCGCCTCGGATCAATATCAATCTCTGCGCACGTTTTTGGCGCAGGAATACCGCACACATACGGTCTATCCCAACATGTACGACATTTTCAATGCGCTGAAGTACACTGCATACCGCGACGTCAAGGTTGTGATTCTCGGTCAAGATCCGTATCACGGTCCGGGGCAGGCGCACGGTCTTTGTTTCTCTGTCAAGCAAGGCGTAGAACCGCCTCCTTCGCTCAAAAACATCTTTTCCGAGCTTGAGAAGGATGTCGGTATCCCGCAGCCGAAACATGGCGAATTGACATGCTGGGCGCGTCAGGGCGTGCTTCTTCTGAACACTGTTCTCACCGTGCGTGAACATCAGCCGAATTCGCACAAGGGGCAAGGCTGGGAAGCGTTTACCGACCGTGTGATTGCGCTTTTGGATCAAAAGCAGACGCCGATCGTGTTTCTGCTGTGGGGTGCAAATGCGCGAAACAAAGCGCGCATCGTGCAAAATCCGATCCACATCAAGCTGGAAGCGCCACATCCGAGTCCTCTGTCGGCTTACAACGGTTTCTTCGGCTGCAAGCATTTTTCCAAAACGAACGAATGGCTCAAGCGAACCGGTCAGACGCCCATTGACTGGCGCGTTGAATAATTTGCGCAAAAATGTAAAAAAAGCATTGACAAACCGCTCCGTATTGTGTATCATAACATTTGCGTGCTCGGTTCGTCT
>CALFIV010000090.1 GCA_937877295.1 uncultured Clostridia bacterium | reverse complement strand
AACGCCCTTCGGCTCGATGACGCGGTGTGTGCCGTACTTATTGCCCTTCAATTGTTCCATGGTTGTTCCTCCTGAAAATGTATTTATCGTTGTTTTTTGTAATACCGCCGTGTTTTGTGTCATTCCAAATAAAGGGAAGGATCTCTGAGATTCTTCACCGCTTACGCGGTTCAGAATGACATATCAGGGAATTGACCGACTGCGACCGGGTTACGGACGCGGCGCAAGGCCGAGGATTGCGCGCGCCTCGTCGGGCGTTGCGATTTCGCGGCCGAGTTCCTTTGCAAGGCGCACAACCTTTGCGACCAGCTCGCCGTTGCTTGCGGCCTTATGGCCCGCAACGCCGAGCACGAAATTGAACTGCATCGGTGCGCCGGGGACTTCGCCCTTCCTTGCCATATTGAGCACGGTATCGAGATGGCCCAGCTCGAAGCATTCGTACTCGGGCTTGATGTTGTTCTCGAGCATGCGCTTGCCGAACGCGCGCATCGTGGGCATTGTGTTTTCAAAGACTTCGTCGCCGAAATTGCACGTGCCGCAGTCGAGTGTCGCCATCTCGGGGAACAGCTCGGTCGGCTGCAGACGTTCTTCGGGCGTCATGCCGGTCGCGCCGCCGGTCGACGGGATCATGATGACGTCGGGCAGTTCCTTGCGGATCGCATCCATCACCTCGCGGAAGCGCTCGCGGTCCTGCGTCGGCGTGCCGTCGTCCCAGCGGACGTGCACATGGATGATCGCCGCGCCCGCTTCATAGGCGAGCTTCGCTTCGCGGACCATCTCCTCGACGGTGTAGGGAACGGCCGGGTTGTTGGCCTTGGTGACTTCCGCGCCGCAGATGGCGGCCGTGATGATGAGCTTTTCCATGGAAGCCTCCTTACTTGTCGCCGCTGCGGTCGATGCGCTGGCAGTCCTTGGGCGTCACGCACGTGCCGTGCGCACGGCAGACCACGATCGGTTCCGGCAGCACTTCCGCTGCAGACGGGCTGATGTCCGGACGCGCCTGAATGACCTTGCGCGCTTCAAACGTCATACCGCGGGACGTATTGCCGATGCGGTCGATCTCGCCGTATGCCTCGATATAGTCGCCGGCATAGACGGGCGCGAGAAACTCGATGTTGTCGTAGGCGCAAAACAGGCCTTCGTCGCCGTCGCACTTGATGAGCAGTTCGGTCGCGACGTCGCCGAACAGATGCACCATATGCGCGCCGTCCACGAGGTTTCCGCCGTAGTGCGCATCCTTCGCGCTCATGCGAAGGCGGAGCAGGGATGTCATTTTTTCCATGGGTACAGCCTCCTTCAAAGTTTTCGGGGATTTTGAAACGCTGCAGACGGCCGAAGTATAAAAAGGGCGCTATCGGTCGATCTGCCGACCAATAGCGCTCCATGCTCGCAGAACATGACAGTACCGCCGCTTACACGGCGTCACCAAGGCGTAAGCGCGGGCTCGCTTCTGCCTTTCGGCGGAAAACCCCTTCCCTGTTTGATGTACCCGAGTGCCCGTCCCGATCAAACAAGTACCCTGCTCTCCGCGCCTCTATTGACGAATTCGTATGTTTAATTATACCGTTTTTCCGGTGGATTGTCAAGCGATATCAGTCTTCGCCAAACGCGTCCGCGCTTGCGTGCAGGGTCTCGATCTGCGCCAGAATTTCGGGCTTTAACGACAGCATCCGGCAGATGTTGAGCGCGTCCTTCGGACAGTCCGCTTTGCCTTCGACGCGGTACAGTCCGTAATTCATATGCCGCGCGATCGCCGCCACGCCGTCCTCCGTGCCGATCCCGATCTCACGCGCAATATCCTTGGGATCGACGTCGCGAAGGCCGATGATCTGATAGTGCCGGTTTGCGGCGTCCGCCACCCTGTCGTAGTGCGTGGACAGCACCGAGATCGCGTTGATGCCGTTGAGATATTTGGCGACCGCCTGCACGATGACCGCGCCCTCGTCCGGGTTCGTGCCGCGCGCAAATTCATCAAGCAAAAACAGCGAATAGCCCTGCTCAACCTCGGAAAGCGCCTGTTCAAACTGCACAATCTCCGAGCCGAAGCCCGAAAGTCCCGACTGGATCGACTGCATATCGTTGAACAGCATTTTGATGCAGAAAAACATCGGCAGCTTTGCCGATCGCGCCGGCACGCAAAAGCCCGCCTGACCGAGCAGCGCAATGAGCGCAATCGTCTTCAGCGCAACGCTCTTTCCACCCATGTTCGCGCCGGTGATGACCGCAGCGCCTTTTTCGAGCGCGATCGAAACGGGTATGAATTTCCGTCCCTTTTCCGCCAGCAGATCGACAAGCTCCGGGTTGACCATATCGATCAGCTCCAGCTCCGTGTCGGAAAGCTGAGGCCGCACACAACCGTAGCGCGCCGCAAACAGCGCCTTCTGGATCAGAAAATCGATCTGCCCGATTGTTTCGGCGTCTTCGAGCAGATCCTCGGCGTACGGCGCGAGCGTTCGGCACATGGCGGCACGGACCGCGCGTTCCTCCGTTTCCTCATCGGCGCAGATGCGTGTGCGCTGCAGTTTGAGCGCATCACGTTCGGCGTCGGTTTCGGCATGATAGAGCTGTTCCTCGATCCGCTTCTTCGCTTTGCGCACGGCACGCAGCGCTTCCGACGCTCCGTCCGGGATATAGAACCCGCGCGAGCGCGTGGCTTCCGGATCGAGCACATCCAAAACCGGATTCGGATCGTGCAGAGAAAGTCCCGTAAGCTTTGCCGCTTCGATCCATTCCGCGAGCAGCGGCTTGAGATTTTCGATGCGCTGCACAAAGCCTTTGAGCTCAAACAGCTCCACATGGTCAAGACAAGTGCCTTCTTCGCAGCGCCGGATTGACGTGCGGATATCCTTCATGCGGCAGAGCTCGAGCATGATCCGGTCCATGAGATCGCGGCAAGACGCGACCGACGCCGCGGCACGCGCCGTATTGTCGAGCTCCGCTTCCAGAGCCGCGCGTTCCTCGGGTGCGTAATACCTGAGACGCCGGATGCGCTCCTGCCCGAACGGGCTGCAGCCGTGCAGGTTTTCGAGGATATACTGGAGGCCGATGCCGACCCGTTCTTCAAAGCTGATCGAAATCATACGCTCGTCTCCTTTACGTTGATGACCGGTACGTCTACCGCCGCTTCCATCGCGGTCTTGAACACCCCTGCATCAAACTTCCAGCCGTAGGCAGATACCGGATTGACTGTGATGCACAGCGTCTTTGCCGCGTCTTCGGTTTCCAGCGCGACGTTGCGCAGCCGCAACCGATCCAGCACATCCGCGCCGAGCAGCACCTTGCTCGGGTCTTTCACCACGATCCGCCCGTTTTTCAGAACGCCGCTTTTCAGCAGCGGAACGACCGCCGATTCGGTCAGCGCGCCCGCAATGCGCGCCTCGCCGGTTTCGGTAAAATCATCCTTCCATGCGTCCTCGCAGAGCTTCGGCAGCGTTTGCGCCTTCGGAAGATTCAGAATCCGATAGAAATGCGCCGTGTCGGACACAACCTTTTCCATGCGCATATCATAGCTCGCGCCGGTGCAGAGGATCACGCCGTCCGCCACGCTGCGCGATCCGAGCGATTTTCGTCCAAGCGCACCGTCGATGATCGAGCGCTGTGCGCCGAGCTCAAAAAACAGATCCGATACGGCGCGCAGCTGCGTGGTGATGGACGGACCGGCAAGCTGTACGCTGCCCGCGCTCCTTGCCCGGACGGCAACAACTTCGCCGAGCGGCGTCGGAATGCCGGTGGTGGCTAGGATCTCCATGGTGACGTCGGAGAGCTTCAGCATATCCTTCGCCGTCGCAAACAGAGTTCCCTCCTGCACGAAGATGCCGGGCTTTTCCGTGCCGGTCACAACGTCCGTCGACTCTCCGTCGCGGCCGATGGAGGTCAACCCCCAGACCGCATCGCGGTCCTTCAGCGACAGCAGCCGGTTCAGCACAGTCGTTTTGCCCGCGTTCTTGCACATGCCCACGATGGACAGGGTTTTGACACCGTTCCATTCCCGCAAAACCGATTGCATGTCCGACTCCTCCCGCACATTTTTTCAGTCTGTATTGTATCACAAGCGCCCGCAAATGAAAAGGGGCAAACGATCGATCCGTGAAGCCCACGATTGCCATGCGGCGCAAACGGTGGTATGATGAAAGCAACAAACAGCGGAGGAAACGGTATGAACATGCAAAAGCTCGGAACAACCGATATTGACGTGAGCGTCGTGGCGCTCGGCACATGGGGCTTGGGCGGCGGCAGCGTGTGGTCGGATCGGGATTCGACGGTACAGGAAGCGAAATCGCTGCTCGACGCCTGCAGGGACGTTGGGATCAACTACATCGACACCGCGCCGGTCTACGGCACGGGCGTTTCGGAAACGCTGCTGGGCGAGGCCTTGAAGGGGCGTCGGAACGACTTTGTGCTGCAGACGAAGTGCTCCTTGAACTGGCGCAATGAGGGCGGCAACTTCCACTACGCGCGCGACGGCTACACGGTCAACAACGACACGCGCCCCGAAGCGATCCGCCGCGACGTCGAGGATTCGCTCCGCCGGATGCAGACGGATTATCTCGATTCGCTGATCGTGCATTATGTGTGTAAGGACTTCCCGGTTGAGGACACGGTCGGCGTACTCGAAGACCTGATTCAAGAGGGAAAGATCCGCGCGTACGGGCTTTCGAACAGTCAGCCCGACGATCTGCGCGCCTATCAGAACGCTGCGGCAAACCGGCAGGGCGTGTCGGTCGTGCAGGAGTTTTTCAGCATTCTTTCGCCGTTCCACGGTCGTGACTACTTCCCCGTCTGTAAAGAATCCGACACGGTATTCCAGACGTACGGCGTGCTGGAGGAGGGTTTTCTGACCTCGCCCGCTTTTATGGAACGCAAGTTTGAAAAGACCGACATCCGCTCGCGCATTCCGTGGGTCGACCCCGCCTGCCATGCAGGACTCAAACGCGCATTTGCGCTTTGGACGCCGATCGCCGAGGCACACCGTTGCAGCTTTGCGGCGCTCGTGGAGGCATGGGCGCTGACGCAATTTGACCGCATGAGCCTGCTCGTCGGCATGCGCAAGCCCGAAAACGTGGCGGACACCGTACGCTGTCTTGACGTCACGCTTTCCGCCGATGAGGTTCGCGCCATGGAGAAAGCGGTGCAGTCGATTCAGGTCGCGGTGCTCGATAAATGATGCACGATAGATTTGTGATCGGGCAGACGCGCTGCGAAGCCTTCCAGCATGCCGATCCGCGTTATGTGCTGATCCAGCCGATCGACACGCGTGACGCCGAGGATCGCACCGCCGCGCTGCTTGCCGGACGAACGGACGTGCCGTTTCTGCACGTTGCCTTTGCGGTATCGGACTAGAATCGCGATCTGTCGCCATGGAAAGCGCCGCCGGTATTCGGCAAAGAAAGCTTTGGCAGCGGCGCAAGGGATACGCTTTTTCTGCTCGAAACGGAGCTTCTGCCGCAGGTATTTTCACGCTTTTCGCTGGATTCCGGCACGCCGGTCATCGTCGGCGGCTACTCGCTTGCGGCGCTGTTTGCGCTGTGGTGCGCATATGAATCCGATCGGTTTTCCGGCGCGGTCTGCGCGTCTCCGTCGGTATGGTTTCCCGGATGGCTCGACTATGCGCGTGCACATTCTCCGAAGGCAAAGCGCATCTATCTGAGCCTCGGCGACTGCGAGGAGCGCGCCAAAAATCGCGTGCTCGCATCGGTCGGCGACTGTATCCGTGCGCAGGACGAGCTGCTCCTCGCCGATCCGTCCGTGCGCTCCGTGCTCGAATGGAATCCCGGCAATCATTTTTGCGATCCCGACCTGCGCTGCGCCAAAGGCTTTCTTTGGTGCATGGGCGAAAACTGAATGCTTCGACTATTCTCCCGCATTCAGCCGCCCGCTTTGATTCATATTTCTTCTATCAAAAAGGCGGAGCGCGCCATTGCGCCTCCGCCCGTTTATTCCCCGAGCTCCTTGACTTTCGCACCGCTTTGATAAGTGCGTCAGGTATCTCCGGCTTTGATTGTGAAATTATGCAATTGTCCCAAGAGAGTTTTGAAAAATCAATTTGTGATGCGCACGTTACAATTCAGTTTTCAGATCGATGAAAAGACTTACAGAGACCGTGAAAATCGGGAATGTTCAAGATGATGATTAACGGAGGCCTTCGTTTTTCCTCCGCCGTATTTCATTCTCTTTTCAGACCGAGCTTATTCAATAATTCTGCGCGTTGATTGCCTCGCTCAAAATCGTTAAGAACCTGTCTGCTGTCTCTTTTTGTCATCACGCCTTGCCGTGTATATCGTCCGATCTGATAAATCCAGCAAAACGGTTTTAGCCATTTATGTTTATGATATGCTTCTATATCCACATTGCACTCGCTCTCTCTTTTTACATATTCTCCGTCGAGCTTTGCTTTTTCCGGGATTTCGAGCTCGTCCCTGCCTTTGATTTGCGCCAATCCGGTGAGTCCCGGTTTGATATCGTTTGCTCCGTATTTATCGCGTTCCGCCGTTAGCAAATCCTGATTCCAAAGTGCAGGACGCGGACCGATAATACTCATATTGCCGATGAAGATATCTTGCTGTTTGTCAAGTAGGAACAAAAACACTTTTTCCAACAACATTTCATTCCATATTCCTTTGTCCCTACCTGACAATGAGCAATTCTTGTTACAATTAGGAACAATATCGCCTCGTTTGTGCCAGAGTTGGCCCTATTATGCAACCAGGCGTCCAAATCGGTAATTTTTACTGTGTTTTATCGCATTTTTCTTCCGTTTTTACTGTTCCGACCTATTATTGATGACTTTCGACCTTTCAAAATGAACTCTCGGCTGATTCCTTCCCGCAAAAAACTCATGTGCCGATTTTTCTAAAACCGTCTCCAAAACGCAAAAAAGCCTGCCGCGGTTTTTCCGCGGCAGTTGTGTGATCCGCTAATACTTGCTTTGTACTTTCAATAAACTACTTGGCGTTAGATATGTATCTTTTCCATTTTTCTATCATATCTTTCTGTATTTGAGATCATATCTTTTTGATTTTGGGGCTGAATCTTTTGCCAAAAATCGGCATAGTTCACAATTCAAGTAAAAAGTGCAGGAAAATTGCTCACGAATCTCCCCTCATACAAGAAAGATTTGTTATGGGGAAGCAAAAGATTTGCCCGAAATATTGGGTAGATTTAGCACATTGGGGAAATAGTTCACCTATCTCCCCTCTCCATGATCGCATTAGGCATTGGCATAGTATAGGGGAGATCTGATTTTAGTCCGATTTTAGTTCCGCCAAAAATGAAAAGAACACCTTGAGCATATCGCCCAAGGTGCAAACGATAAAGATATGATATACTGGGTTTCAAGTCCGTGTGCAAGATCAAATCCATTGCCAATGATGTATAATTTGCTCATCTACCCCTCCTAAAAGAAACTGCTGACATTATATTACATCATCAAGTGTCGAGCAAGTGTTTGAAACGAAAAACACAGAATTTATATTTTATAATTTCTTTCGATTTCATTTACATCACATAATATCTGTGTTATCATGACTTTGAAGCGCAGCAGCAAAGATTCAAGGAAGGGAAATTGCGTATATGATTAAGCACGAAATGATTGACATGAAAACCGGAGCAATTATCAAGACTTCAGATGTTCCTGTTATTTGCCAGAAGATTCGGTATTATCGGAAGAAAAAGGGCTTGGAGCAGAAGCAGCTCGGTGCTTTGGTCGGCGTGTCCGGCAACGCCGTTACGAACTGGGAAAAAGGACGTGCGCGTCCCGACATCAGCTTGATTCCGGATCTCTGTGATATTCTTGGAATTTCCTTTTCTGAGATCTTTGGCATGGATGCGCCGAAGCTGCAGATGACGCAGCACGAAAAGAATCTAATTCAATCATACAGAGAGTTGAGCGGCAACAGCCAGGAATTTGTCTCCGCTGTGATTGATACGCTTCTCAAGCAACAAAGTCAAAAACCGCAAAGAAAGATCATTGATCTTCCCCTGTACGGCAAATCTCTCGCAGCCGGAATCGGCGATCCGTCCGAATTGGAAGCGGACATTGAGCCGTTCTATCTGTATGATTCCTTTGCGCTTGCTCGTGCAGACTGCATATTTCGGGTAAACGGTGACAGTATGGAGCCGGAATATCATAACGGCGCGTATGTGCTTGTAGAGCGTATTCCGGACGGTCCGCGTCTCCGGTTCGGAGAAATCGGCGCGTTTATTGTCGGAAATGAACTCTACATCAAAGAATATCAGGAAGATGGGCTGCACTCCTTGAATCCGAATTATCCGATCATGCGCTTTGACGGCGATCAGCGCGTATTTCTTATCGGTCGAGTGCTGCGTGCAATCATCGAAAATGAGATTGTTCCGGAAAAGGAAATCCAATAGACATGGAAGAAAAAGAATACCTCACATATGAGGAAAAGAATCACCGGCTTTTCCTTGAACAGAAGAAAACGCTTGACTTGTTTCTGGAGCGCGGCGCGATCTCAAAAGCGCAATACGAGAAAAGCCTCCACGACTTAACCGTGAAAATGAAGATAACGCAAACGCAACCGTGAACCGCAAATATGGGCGCCCTCGAATCCGAGTGACGCCCTTTTCTTATCCCCTTATTCTTCTGCTTCGGCTTCTTCCTTTGGATCTTCACCCTGTTTTTTCTTCTTGCCAGACCATTTACTGGCTTCCTTTTTCGCATCCTTTAGATCATAGATAATCACCTGATCGTTGGGATATGTGATTCCTCCCATGCTGTAGCTGATTCCTTCCTCAAAGTCCAGCAGTCTCCGAAATTCCGCAAGCAGCGCAGGAATCTTTATGAAGATTGCGTAGTTCTGCTTTTTCTCGCCGTCGCAGAACGGTACTGCTGCCGGATCTTTCTCCGAGCAATTTTGGATTGCTACCTGATTCGTCCTCGCATTCACCAGCAGCTTCACGAATTGCGGAAATCCCAATTCCGCTGCCGTTGCCTTGTTGAAGCGAATGTTCGATTTTGATACCGTCAAAAGCGAATTCCCTTTTTTGGCACAAGGCTCATTGCTTCAAACCCGTCTAATAGTCCCATGTTGTATCCTCACTTTCCGATGCTTTCGCATCTATAATAAACTGATGTCGTTCTCCCATTGCCTTGCAGGTCGCTGTCCACAGACGCAGATGAGAAACCGTCCTCCATTCCGGTCGGATCGGGATAAAACCTTTTAGAAGTCCTTTTGTAATCGGGATCAGACGCTGCGCTTTTCTCCGCTTTTTCCGACGTCTGCCGGGAAGCATTTCAAGCATATCCTGGGCGATTTCCCATATCTCCCGCTGGATGATCGGTTCATGATGATCCTTGATGTAATACTGATCTAACTCCCCTCATTCTTTTTCGTCTTGTGCGTTAGGTAGTCGATCGTGATCGTCTTCTGCATGATGACGTCACCGCAGTATTTCTCGTTCTGTAGGATTCCTTTGACGGAACTCGTTTTCCAAGGATTTCCGAGAACCGTTGTCACCCCTGTTTCGTTCAGCTTTTCCGCAATGTCCGCAGGGTGTTTGCCCTTCACGAACTCTCGGAAGATCATCTGGACAATTTCCGCTTCCGGCTCTACGATCACCATGTTTCCTTCGTCATCCGTATCGTATCCGTACAAGCTGCCAGTGACGACTTTCTGCGTTCCCTCCTTCATCCGGTTTCGGATTGCCCAACGAATGTTAGCCGAGATGCTTCGGGATTCCTCCTGTGCAAAGGACGCCAGCATGGTCAGGAATACATCGGATTTCTCGTCCAAGCTGTCGATGTTTTCCTTTTCAAACGTGATTCCAACCGGCGGCTTTAGTTCCTTTAGTTCACGGATGTACTTCAGGCACTCGTACACATTTCTTGCAAATCGGCTGATCGACTTGGTAATGATCTTATCGATCTTCTTACTCCTGCTTTTTCAAGGCGATTGCCAATATACAGCAAGGCGCAATCAAAGCCGGTATTATAGCAATCCAAATAGTCGTTTACCGCCTTCTTATCTGTCTCAAAGACGTTTGCCAGTTGTTTCTCCGAAAAACCTGCGCTTTGGAGAGAGATTAGCACAATGGGGTCAAGTTTGTTCATTCGTTTATCCTCCTATTATTGGTTTATTCAAAGGATAAACCATATAAACTCGCTTGTTGAGGATGTCGATCAAGAAAACCAAGTAGTTGTTTGTTATTTTAACGCACATTCTATTACATACTTTTGGTAGTTGATAGAAATTAATGTGTAAAATGTAACATAACGGTTGCTTTCTGTTTCATGATTCAGTATAATGAAAAACAGTTAAGAGTTATCCGCAACTCTATCAATGTTGATTGAACAAACCGTAGAAAGGATCAATATGATAAAACTGTCCGCCGAATCGCTCGCCAAGATCGTAGCATCGCGGCGCAAGGCATTGAAAATGACGCAACAGCAGCTTTCCGATCGGATCGGAATGAATCGTGCGCTCATCTCTCGTTTGGAAAGCAAGGAGTATACTCCATCCATCGATCAGTTGTTGGCATTGTCCGATGTACTGCAATTTGACGTCAATGATGTTTGGGAAAAACCGGAAGTAAAAAAGGTCGCCGTCGATCGTCCGTACAAAATCGCGGTCGCGGGAACCGGCTATGTCGGGCTGTCGCTGGCGATGTTGCTCGCGCAGCACAATCATGTCACTGCGGTGGATATCGTGCCGGAAAAGGTCGAAAAGCTGAATAATTATATTTCACCTATTCAAGATGATTATATTGAGAAATACCTCTCAGAAGCAAATGAGGGGATCCGGGAACTACATCTACAGGCAACTACTGACGGCGCTTCCGCCTATAGAGATGCTGAGTATGTTATTGTTGCTGCACCAACAAATTATGATACGAAAACAAATTATTTTGATTGCTCGGCGGTTGAGTCGGTAATTCAGCTGGTTTTAGACAGTACAAAAGAAAGAGATAATAAGCCGACCATTGTTATTAAATCAACGATTCCCGTAGGCTATACAAAGCATGTCCGGGAATTGTTCAATACAAATAATATTATTTTTTCTCCGGAATTCCTACGTGAATCAAAAGCACTGTATGATAATCTATACCCAAGCAGAATCATTGTAGGCCACGAAAAAGAAAACGAAAAAGAAGCAAGGATATTCTCTGCTCTGCTTAATCAGGGAGCAATAAAGCAGAATATCTCCAACTTATTTATGGGATGCACGGAAGCAGAAGCAGTAAAATTATTTGCGAATACGTACCTTGCCTTACGTGTAAGCTATTTTAACGAGTTGGATACTTATGCAGAGGTGAAAGGTTTAGATACAGCTTCCATCATCAAAGGTGTTTCCCTGGATCCAAGAGTTGGTGATTATTATAACAATCCATCTTTTGGTTATGGCGGCTATTGCTTGCCAAAAGACACAAAACAGTTGCTGGCAAACTACAAAGATGTCCCGGAAAACCTGATTCAGGCGATCGTTGAAAGCAACCGAACAAGAAAAGATTATATTGCTTTTAAAGTATTGGAAATTGCTGGTGCTTATGAAGGGTCAGAATCC
>CALFIV010000089.1 GCA_937877295.1 uncultured Clostridia bacterium | reverse complement strand
GTTTTGTCCTTTCGTTTTGCTTGTCACATGCAACACCGCGCAGACGGATCAGAGGTTGCGTGCGCAAAACAATATATTCAGCCGCGCCGTGCGGGACGCAGAGGCTGATCCCAAAAAATCGTGGCGTTTGCGCGCCTGCAAAGCACTTCGATGTCCTCACGGAAGGTTTCGAGCAGCAAGTTTTCGCGCTTTTTGGAGCGTCGGCCCGGCGCTTCATACAGCACGTCCTCGTAGTAGGCGTCGTAGGACACCGCAAAATCGGTTTCGTCGATGTGCGGGAAGAACGTGACGGCCGCGTCGTAGCGTACCTGCCCGCCCTCGCTGGTGACGACCATCATCACGAGCGCAGCGTGCCGCACGATGCCGTTTGCCACGCACTCCGCAGCAAAATACTGTTCATATGCATTGACTTTCATACCCTTCTCCTTTCTAAACAACCACTTCGTACGCATCCATGCCGCCCTCGGCATAGCGCCACAGATCCTTCGGATCAAACACGCCGCGGTCCGTCACCACCCTTGTGATCAGCTCCGGCGGCGTGATATCAAACGCCGGATAGTATCCCTTGACGCCGTCGCGCGCCGTCCTGACGCCCATCGCTTCGAGCACAAGCGCGGGATCGCGGAACTCGATCTTCACGTCGCTGACGCTCGGATGCACCAGATCCGGCGCGCCGGTCACATAGTACGGAACGCCGAGATGCCTTGCCGCGATTGCGATCTGGAACGTACCGACCTTGTTGACCACGTGCCCGTCCATGCAGATGGCGTCGGCCGCCGAGGTAAAGACGTCCACATGCTCGTTCTGCATGACAAACGCGGGCATGTTGTCCGTGATGACCGTCACGTCAAAACCCATCTCATAGCACACCGTGGCGGTGAGCCGTGCGCCCTGAAAATACGGACGCGTTTCGGGACAGAAGATGCGAAGCCGCTTGCCCCTTGTGCGGGCTTCTCTGAGCATCATACCCACAATCGTTTCCGCAAAGCATTGCGTCAGGATCGTTCCGTCGTCCGGGAAACGGTCGACCAGATGCGTCGCTGTTCTTTCGATCTTCCGGTAGCGGCTGTTGTTCGCCTCGATTGCGCGGGCTTTGATCGCTTCGACAACGTTTTCACCGCTTGCCCATGCAGCTTCCGCCGCCTCGGTCATCTGCTCGCAGATGCGTGCCATACGCTTTGCCGTCGTCGGCCGCGCGTGCGTCAGGAGCGCCGCTGCCTCCGCAAGATACGCGCGCTGCTCCGCTTCGCTTTTGTTCCGGCACTGATACGCCGCAAGCGCCATGCCCATCGCCGCTGCGGGATACGGTCCGCCGCTTTGCGTGACCATGTCGGTGATCGCCTGCGCCACCTCACGGACATGCGTACAGGTCACAAAGGATACCGTGCACGGATAGCAGCGGCGGTCTAAGATGCGCACCGCGCCGTCCTCGTACCACGCAATGTTTTCGTATTGCAGCATAAAGGCGAGATCGTGATCGGGTCGTTCCATGGCGTTGTCCTTTTTTCTTTGATTATACAATCGAACGCGGCCGCTTGTCCATCCCAAAAATAAGACGAATCAGCGCGTGAAAAGGTTGCGCGACTGCGGAAAAGTATTGTATAATGATCGCATCAACCGACGGAGGCAAACGATATGAACGGAGATTTTACCCTCT
>CALFIV010000088.1 GCA_937877295.1 uncultured Clostridia bacterium | reverse complement strand
GTTCAGACGTGTGCTCTTCCGATCTGACAGCTACATTTTGCTCGCATAAAAAATTCCTCAGGATTGTTTGGATTTCGTGCGCGGCGCGCAGATGGTGTCACAGTACTCGTCCAAGGTCATTGCATGACAGACGGTAGGAGTACTGAAGAAAAAGACACGATCATATTGATAACTGTAAGCAGCGTTCTTTGACAGGATCAATTGATCGCGAACATCAATTTCGAGCTTTGATGCAATCTCTTGGATCATTTTTGCAGTTTCGATATCATCCGCTGAAGGAATGAGAATATTCGACGGATGGTTGTGCGTCAGAATCAGATATCTCGCTTTATGAAGCAATGCTGTTTCAACGACACGGCGCGGTTCGAAATGTACTTTGGTGGGCGTACCGATCTCCAAAATATCCGAATGAATCACGCTCATTGTCGAATCCAAAGAAATAACGCGCAGTGTTTCATATCGATCAGATGCAGAAAGCGCCAGCGCATACCGGCAGGCTTCCTGCGGCGTCTCCAAACGAGTGCGGCCCTTTGCATTCTGCATCGACTGCAGGTTCAATCTCCGATGCAGGTCGAATACCAAATGCAAAAAGGTCGCAGCATTCTCTCCGATTCCGTCGATCTTCATCAACTCCCGCGGATCAGCAGCAAACACTTCATTCAAAGAACCGAAACGGTTTAGCAGAACATGTGCGGTTTCGTTGACGTCGCGCCTCGGAATGGCATAGGTTAACAGCAACTCCAATACGGCATGGTCCGCCATACCGTCCATGCCGTGCTCGCAATATGCCTTGCGAATCCGACCTCGATGTCCTTCATGTAAGTTTTCACTCATATTGTTATTTTACATGTTTTTGCACGGTTCGTCAATCTTACAATGAAAAAAGCCCGCTTTTCCAGCGGGCTGTGACGCTTTATGGTTACAGATTCTTCAGAAGACCGGTTTCTTCATTGAATTCGTTGATGAGCGTATCGATCTCGTCAACCTGCGCATGAATATCGGTCCAGTAGTGCTTGTCGTACCACTGCGCATTGAGCTCCTGTACATCCTTGCCTTGCTGTTCGACCCAAGTATAATACTTGAGGTTGTGAACGCGTTTGCGAGTCTCGTAGGTAAGCTCTTCCATGGCATCTGTACGGATACCGTGAAGATGCTCCGCCCAATCTGCGGCAGCCATTGCCTCCGTGTATGCGCCGTCCGCCTCTTCAAGCTCGCGGATACGGCTCTGATACATAACTGCGGAATCTGTGCCGACGGTAGCCAGAATGTCGTGTTCATCAAGCTCGTAGTATTTTGCCATCTTGATGCAGCAGAGCATATTCGCAATGCCGGAAATGCCGAGCAGGGAAAGCTGTTCGACGGTCTCTTGCGGAACGCCGACGACCTCATGGAGGTACTTGAGACCGACCGGACCATTGAAGAGACGGAGGAGCTTCTGACTGTCTTCGTCATCGATTGCAATGACCATATCGGTGTTCTTGACGTTGTGAATCCAAGGCACATGTTTATCACCGATTCCTTCAATGCGGTGACCGCCGAACCCGTTGTTCAAAAGCGTCGGACACTGCAGCGCTTCACCGACGGCAAGCTTTGCATCCGGATACTGCTCTTTCAGAGAAGCGATCTCATTGGTCGGAACATCATCAATCAGCTTCCAGTCGCCGTTTTCATAGTGATAGACGTACAGCTCCTGCTCCGCCTTCACGCCGCTGACCTCGAAGAAGTCGCGCGCGGTCTGGCGGAACGACACGCGGGCGGCGCGCGCCACCAGCCACAGGAACACGTCGGCCGTGAGGCGCTTGCGCTTGGGTATGCCCAGTATCTCGTCCGCCGGATAGCGGTTGCGGCCGTGCTCGTCGCGGTAGAGAGACCTCGCGTACGTGACCTTGCCGAACATCGTGATCACCGACCGCGACGGCCTTCCGCGCAGGCTCCAGGACCTCGGGACTCGCGACGCCACTTCGCGGTCGAACCGCTCGACGCACTCCGCCACGGCCTCGGCGGCGGCCTCGCGCATCCCGTCGCGGACCATCCGCAGAAACGAGTCGAAGTCCTCCGTTGCCTTGAGCGCCATGTAGAAATAGTCGGCTGCCACGGCAACCAGCATCGCGAACGTTGTAGAATTCATGGGCGGGACCTTTCTTTATCTTTTTGACGGCAATCAAAGAATACCGAAAGGTCCTAACTTGTTCACATGCCCGGGGCGGTCCCAAACCCCAGTTAATGTTACTCACACGAGCATCGTTCGCCCCTTGCAAGCCGCGTGTTCACTTGCTATGTTTTGCGCATGGAGCGCATCGCACATCTCATCGTCCGGTACCACGCGGCCCTGTTCTGCGTGTTCATCGGCATTGCCTGCGTGTGCTCGCTCGCGATCGCCCACGTGCACATCAACCGCGACATGGCCAAGTACCTGCCCGAGGATTTCGAGATGAGCCAGGGACGAGCGCTCATGGAAGGCGAATTCGGCGAGTCGAGCCAGTTCTTCCTCATGGTCGAGGGCATCCCGCGCGACGAGCGCGACAACTTCGCGGAGACGCTCGCCGACCTCGACGATGTCGCCTCGGTCGACTACGACGAAGACGACGAGGAGTGCAACAACGGCGACTACACGCTCTACACCATCGCCGCGAACGTGGGATCGTATTCCGACGACGCCGACGGGCTCGTCTACGTGCTGCGCGGCCTGTGCTCATCGCGCGACTGGAACTGCTGGGTGCAAAACGAGGCGCTCGGCAACGCCACGAATCAGCTCGCGCTCGTGCTCGTCGCAGCCGTCGCCATCGCGATGGTCATCCTCTTCGTGCTCGCCAACAGCTGGATCGAACCGTTGCTGCTCTTGTTCACGATACTCGTCGCCGTCGTCATCAACATGGGAACGAACATCGTCTTCGGCGAGATAAGCGATACGACGAACGCCATCGGCGCCATCTTGCAGATGGCCCTTTCCATGGACTACCTCATCATGCTGCTGAACCGCTACCGACGCGAGCACGTGGACGGCATCGAGCCGCTCGTCGCCATGGAACGCGCCGTCGCAGGCGGGATGCGCACCATCGCGTCGAGCTCGCTGACGACCATCGTCGGCCTGCTGTGCCTCGTGCTGATGAGCTTCACGATCGGACGCGACCTCGGCGTCGTGCTCGCCAAGGGCGTGTTCTTG
>CALFIV010000087.1 GCA_937877295.1 uncultured Clostridia bacterium | reverse complement strand
CTGCGTTCGTCTGATTCGCGTTGAACGGAACGCGCTCGGCGGAAACGCTGCCGCGACCCGAGATCTCGAACGTCATGTAGCTTGCTTCCTTCTCCGCGTCGGTCAGATCGTCCAGATCCATATAGAAGTTCACGCCGATCTGTCCCGAAAGTACGAGGTTGTGCGTCGTAAAGGACGGAGCTGCCGGGGTGACTTCCTGATTCTCTTTATACAGATAAATCGGATTCTGCACGGCAGAATCTTCCAAATAGCAGGAGAAGATGCCGTTGCTGCCCGTGTTGAAGCGGAAATAATTATGTGTGTTCGAGCCCTGCGCAATTGCATCGATCGCGCCGCCCTCGCCGAACGTCAGCGCGAAGACGCCGTTATTGTCGTCGTTGGTTGCCCGTGTTCCCATATTGTTTCCTGTGCTGCTTGCTGCATACAGATAACCGTTGTTGAGCGGATCGAAGAAGGTCCAGCCGTCTTCCGCATTGCCGCCGAGCGTCAGCTCATAGACCAACGGCTCGTCAACCACTTCCGTTGCGATGACATCCACGTCGACGATCGCCTGATTGCCGGAAAGCGTGATCTCCGCAGCGCGGCGGTTGTTCGACCGCTGCTGCGCCAGCGCGTATGCCTTGTCGCCGTTGACGCCGACCACGATCACGGTGTCGCCTGCCGTCAGTTCATCTGCAGAAGTAACGAGCGTGTAGCTCTTGGTGACGAGATCCTTCCACTGCGCAACGAACGTGGTGTCTGCGGAGATCGTAACCGATTCGCCTGCTGCATAGCGCGTATCGCTGCCGCTGATCTTCCAGCAATCGAACTTTTTGCCTTCCGGCGCGGTGAACGTGCAAGCCGGAAGCTTATAGGAGCCGGTCGTGGTCTCATTCGCCATCGTGCCGGTGCCTTCGCCCGCGTCAAACGAAACCGTGTAGGTCACGGGCTGGGGCGTGTCGCCGGAAGTTTCCTTATAGAATCTCGCAGCCTTGAATTCTACGAACTTGTTGCTGCTGACGCTAACGGTTACATTAAAGATGAACTTATAATACGCATTCGACCATTCTTTGCCCTCGCTCGGAGTGAAGGAAATGGTGGAATTTGCGCTAAACGTCGCTGTCTGTTCCTCGATCACGTTTGAAAAGCCAGCATCACTGGCAACAATCAACTTGAAGGAATTGACTGTAATACTGTTTGCATCTCCGACTTCTACTTCCACCTTCGTGATGGTTTCGTTCATAGCTGTCGTGGAATAGATCGGGCGATCCACATTGGTTATACTCTTGCCGCCGATGCGCCAAGGGCTCATGGTACTGTTGCCCGTCACCTTCCATGTAATACTGTCTTGTGTAACATCTCCTGCAGTAGCATAGCCACTATTAGTACCATTAACTGTACCATCCAATGTATAGTACACTGTCGTCTCCGCCATCGCGACGGCCGGAAGCAGGGACAGAACCATGCACAGAACCAGAAGCAGGGCCAAAAGTTTCTTTTGTGTCATTTCGTCTCCTCCAAGTTTTTTATGATTTGCTGTATAAAGGCGTCGGTTTTGTCTGTGAAATCGCACGATTGCACAGCTTTTCACTGATTACCGATTTATTGTATCATACTCCGCTGCCGGACGCAAGAAACAACCTGCGGTTTTATGAGAATTTTCTTTCTATTTGGTCCGCTTTGTGCTATACTGGAGCAAGAGGTCGAAATGAACGAACGGGAACTGTTTGAACAAACAAACCATCGCGCATTGTCGGGCGCTTACTACTTTGCAGGCAGCGAGGAGCTCCTCAAGCAGCAGGCGATCGACCGGATTCTTGCGCTGCTCGATCCCGGTTTTTTTGATCTGAATCTCAAACGGCAAAAAGCGCCCGAGCCGCTGCTGCTCCTTGACGCGCTGCGCAGCGTGCCGGTATTTGATACGATTTGCGTTTCGATCGTGACCGATTTTTCGGACGAGGACGTGCTTGCGGGCCTTGAACAGCTGCGCGCCGTGGATACGCTCTTTGCCGCGCAGGACGCGGTCACGCTGTTTGTCCGCCGCGGCGCAGCAAGGGACAGCGCGCTTGTGAAGCTCTTTAAGAGCAAGGACCGCTTTATTTCCTTCGATCCTCTGGACAGCGATCGCGCCATGCGCATGTGCATGCGCTTTGCGGCAGGCCGCTCGGTGCGGCTCGATCGCGTGGAGGCGATGCATCTGGTCAATATGGTCGGCACGGACGCCTACCGGCTCGAAAACGAGATCTCGAAGCTTTGCGATTACGTAGGCGCGAACGGCACGATTACCGACGCCGTGCTGAACCAGAGCGGAATCTCCAATATTGTTGATAAGACATTTGAATTTTGCAAAGAGATCGCGGGTATGCTGGGGAGCGACCACGACACTACAGCGATCCAGACCCACTTTGGCACC
>CALFIV010000086.1 GCA_937877295.1 uncultured Clostridia bacterium | reverse complement strand
TTCCCTACACGACGCTCTTCCGATCTGCTGTGCACATCTTGCAGCGATTCTCGCAGCACGGCGAACATTTCCGTAAGTAGCGAGTGATCGGACGGAAGTGCAGTAAAGAAACTCGGACCGTTCAGTTCAATCATTTTCAGAGGGAATGCATACAAGATCTCTGTCAAGAGACCGGTCAATGAGCGCTCGGAAAGATGCAGGATGTCGACGATCATCGGCGTAACCCCGTACGCAAGACGAATCTCTTCTGCTGCACGCATCGCTTCATCACCGCTTGGGTTGGTTGAATTGAGCAAAACGATGAAAGGCTTCCCCGTCTCCTTCACTGCCTCCATGCATTTTGCTTCTGCTTCCAGATAATCCTCCCGGCGCAGTTCCGTGATAGAACCGTCCGTCAAAACGACAATCCCGACGGTTGCGTGGTCTTCGATCACCTTTCGCGTACCGATTTCTGCTGCTCGTTCAAACGGAATGTCTTCATCAAACCAAGGCGTCGTTACCATGCGAGGCGCACCATCTTCATCCGCTCCGATTGCTCCGGGAACAAGAAAACCGACACAATCAACAAGACGCATACGAGCCGTTGCTGTTTCGTCAAGTTGTACTTCCACCCCTTCATTCGGTATGAATTTCGGCTGTGTCGTCATGATGCTCTTCCCTGTTCCGCTCTGCGGCAGCTCGTCAATCAATCTTTGACGTTGAAATTCATTCTCGATATTCGGAATCATCAGTAGTTCAGCAAATCGTTTGATGAAAGTCGATTTCCCTGTGCGTACCGGACCGATTACCCCCAAATAAATGTCGCCTTGCGTGCGCTCCAACATATCCCGATAAAGAGCTGTTCTGTCCATAGAAACCTCCCGATTCTCCTTTTGGTTCACCTTATGCGGTCGGTTTATTTCATATTCTTTTTTCTCCGATATGGACAAATCGGCACGAATCATGTAAGATTGGTTTATGGATAAGATGAAACGCTTTGCTCAATACTATCGACCGCACATCGGTCTGTTTTTGCTTGATATCGGCTGCGCGTCGCTTGTTGCCGGCGTGGATATCGCTTTCCCGCTTTTAACAAATTTTCTGCTGAAAAAGCTTCTTCCCGAAATTGAAGCCACCCGCGCACAAAATTTGATCTTGTTATTTGCGATTCTGATCGGTGCAATACTGGTTGCCTATATTCTGCGCACCGCTATGCTCTACATTGTCAACTATTGGGGGCATCTTCTCGGCGTTCGCATCGAAGCCGATATGCGGCACGATATCTTTGCGCACATTCAAACGCTGCCGTTCAGCTTCTACGACAAAACCCGTACCGGAAAGCTGTTGGCACGTGCAACGACAGATCTGTTCGAAATTTCCGAGCTTGCGCACCACGGTCCGGAGGATCTTCTGATCTCATCACTGACAATCATCGGCGCGTTTATCGCAATGTTCTTGATTGAATGGCGAATTGCTCTTGCCATGCTGATTGTTATGCCGGTTTGTCTGTTCTTTGTAATGCGTACACGCTATTCGATGAAGTCTACCAGTAAGTCCGTGAAAGAGCAAATGGCAAACATCAACGCCGGCATCGAGTCGTCCATTTCAGGTGCGCGTGTCGCTAAGGCCTTTGCAAATGAGAACTATGAAATTGCAAAATTCGAAGAAGGAAACAACGCCTTTTTGCATGCAAAGGACCGCTATTATAAAACAATGGCGGTGTTTAACAGCGGTACGGAGTTTTTTATTGCGCTGTTCAACATTGTGGTTCTTGCTGTCGGCGGTACGCTGATAATTCGCAATACCGGATTCAGCTCATTGACGTTCATAACCTTCATGCTCTATGTTTCTGCCTTTACATCGCCTCTCAAGCGGTTTGCAAGCTTCTTTGAACAATATATGATGGGCATGGCCGGATTTACCCGTTTTCTGGAAATCCTTGATACAAAGAGCGACATTGTCGATCACGAAAACGCAATCAAAATGAAGTCCGTAAATGGCCAGATTGAATTTGACAACGTCGGCTTTGCATATGACAATGGAAAAGATGTTCTCTCTCACGTCAATTTGACGGTTGATCCCGGCAAAAAGCTTGCTCTTGTAGGACCTTCCGGCGGCGGTAAAACGACCCTATGTCACCTGTTGATGCGGTTCTATGACGTGAAGGAAGGCAGCATCCGAGTAGATGGCGTTGATATTCGAGACTATACGCAGGAGTCGCTGCGACGTCATATCGGAATTGTACAGCAGGATGTGTTTCTGTTCGCCGGCTCAATCCTTGATAACATCCGATACGGGCGTCTCGATGCAACCGATGAAGAGGTTGTGGAAGCTGCGATCCGCGCACACATCCACGATGAGATCATGAAGTTCCCGGATCAGTATCAGTCCGAAGTCGGTGAACGCGGCGTCAAGCTTTCGGGCGGACAAAAGCAGCGCATTTCGATCGCAAGACTGTTTCTGAAAAACCCTCCGATACTGATTCTGGACGAGGCAACCTCTGCGCTCGATACTGTCACCGAATTTGATATTCAAAAGAGCTTCGATGCGCTTGCCGAAGGACGCACGACGTTGATCATTGCACACCGTCTTTCTACGGTCCGCAACGCGAACGAGATTATCGTCATTGACGAAGAGGGCATCCGTGAGCGCGGTACGCACGACGAGCTTCTGAAACAGAACGGATTGTATGCAAACTTCTATCAGGCAACATTATCCGATTAGCATATTATCGTAATTCGATAATTTCATATTGACAATCGATGCCATTATGGTATAATGTGGGAAAAGGAGGTTTCCATGAAACGCTTTTCCCTATTTCTTTCCTACGCATTCTGCATTGCAGGTTTTTTTGCCATGCTTGCAGTTGCCGTCGCAATGCCGATCTTCGGTATCGAACAGTTGGCGACAGTCGAACATGCAATGCAGCATCGGATTTTCTCTTACCTGATAAGCTATGCCATTTTGCTTCTCGTATTGCTTGCGGACGGCTGTTTATTTCTTTTGCTACAAAACATTCGACGCGGAACCGTATTCAGCCATTGCAGCGTACAGCTTCTGCGAATCATCTCCTGGGCTTCGATCGTTGCAGGATTTTTGGCGTTTCCCCTCTACTTCTTCTTTTTACGCAGCGCGATCTTCATTTCCTTTGTCGGTCTGTTTCTCGGCGTCGTCCTTCGCGTCGTCAAGCAGGTCATTGAGAAGGCGACCGAACTGAAGGAAGAAAACGACGCAACCATATAAACCTATGATCATAGTAAATCTCGATGTTATGATGGCAAAGCGCAAAATGTCGCTGAATACGCTGTCGGAAAAGGTCGGCATCACGCTTGCCAACCTCTCGATTCTCAAAAACAACAAAGCAAAAGCCGTCCGGTTCACCACGCTTGACGCAATCTGCAAAGCGCTCGATTGCGACGTCTGTGATATTTTGTCCTATGAGCCGGACAAGGAATGAAAGGAGTCATTATGGAACAGGAAATACAAGTTATGAATGAACCGGGTATGAAAGAACGGATTGTCTCTTTTGTGCATACAATGCTCGTTCCGTTTGCTGCGTATGCAATAATCAGCGCGCTGTTCGGTGTTTTCGATCACAACGGCTATCCGTTGTTGATGATGCTTGCCGTATGCGCATTGTTTGGTCTGACGCTGCTCTTCGGATTGCTTGTCGGCGGCAAGATCAATGCCCATGCGATCGCTGCGCTTGTTTTCGGACTGCTTCAAGGTGCGTATATCTGGATCAACGGCAGTGCATTCCTTCCGCTGTACGTGAACTATCATCTGTTGGTTCTTTCTTACACGTACTTTGTGCTTGCATTATTCGGCAATCACAACAGGGTGCTCCGCGGCGGTCTGCTGCTGCTTGATCTGGTAAAGGCGACGTTTGTCTATCCGTTTGTTTCGTTTACTGCATGGTTTCTTTCTCTTTTTCGTCATTCCAAAGAGAATCGCCGTTTGGGAAAAGCGATTCTGTTTACCTTTATCGGTGTTTTTGTCGCACTGATCCTCGTTGTCATTGTAGTAGCGCTGCTTTCGTTTGATCCGGCTTTCAAAAAGATATTCACCTTTGAAGTGGATTGGGATGATCTGCCGACAATCATTTTGAAGCTGTTCTTAACCGTACCCGCTTCTGCATTGCTGTTCGGTACGTTTGTATCTTCAAAAGCAAACAAAATCCCCGCTATGTCTACGCCCGCAGTTGCGGATTCCATGGCAACACGCATGAAGAAATTGCCTGCCGTGGTTCTGATGATCCCGGTCGCTGCGCTGCTTGTTATCTACGGTCTGTTTTTCTTCACACAGTGGGACACCTACATGAGCGCTTTTTCGGGCGTACTACCTCCGTCTTTTACAGCTGCGGAATATGCGCGCAACGGTTTCTTTGAGCTCTGTGCCGTTGCGTTCATCAATGCTGCGCTCGGCATCGTAATGTCGCTGTTTATGAAAGAAGCGGATCAAGTAAGTGTATTGTTGAAGAAGATCGCAAACACGCTGCTTGCTGTCGCGACTCTGATCCTGATTGCAACTGCACTTTCCAAGATGTTCCTCTATATCAAGCGGTTTGATTTGACCGTGCTGCGGCTTTTGACCTCTGTCATTTTGATCGTAATCGCGATTGGATTCATTGTTTCAATTCTTGCGCAATGGATCAAACGGATCAAGGTAACTCCGGTTTTAACCGTTGTTGTC
>CALFIV010000085.1 GCA_937877295.1 uncultured Clostridia bacterium | reverse complement strand
CAGGCGTCGGTGCTTGCGCTGCGTCTGCGGTGCTGCAGCTGCGCACACAAGGCGTCAACGGCGGTACGTTTCCGCTGATCGTGTCGACGGCGTTTCTTGTCTTTGGCGTTTTGAACGTTATCTTTGTCTTTCGCGCCGCAGCACATGCGCCGCGCGGTTCACTGTCCACGGTGCTGTGGGTCATGCTGCTTTTGTGTGCGGTTGGGACGGCTTTGCTGCTGCGCGTTCCGTTCTGGATCGTCTCCCCCGTCTTTTTGTTCGTTGCCTCGTTTGTCATCTTGAAACAGCGCTGGCTGCCGTCGTTGATTGCTGCTGCCGTCACGACCGGCGCGATCTATCTCATTTTCGCGGTACTGCTGCGCGTACCGTTTCCGTGAGGCGTCTATGCAGAGTGTCCTTTCTGTTCTGAACCTTCTGATCCGTCCCGAAGTGTTGTTCCCGGCAGCGCTTGGTACGTTTTTGGGCGTATACATCGGCGCGATTCCCGGACTGTCCGGAACAATGGCGGTTTCTCTTCTCGTTTCGCTGACCTATACGTGGTCGGAAACGCCGGCGATTGCACTGATCATGGGGGTATTTGTCGGCGTTGTATACGGCGGTTCACGCTCTGCGATCCTTCTGAATATTCCCGGTGCGCCGGCTGCGGTTGCAACCGGCTTTGACGGATACCCTCTTGCGCAGAAAGGCAAAGCGGCCGAAGCCATGGGGCTTGCCTGCATACAGTCCTTGATCGGAACGCTGCTCGGTATTCTGGCGCTTGCGTTTTTGACCCCGCAGATTGCAAAGATTTCCGGTCTGTTTCGCTCGGTCGATTATCTGCTGCTCGGAATCTTAGCGCTGCTGCTTGTCGGAAGCGTATCCGGCGGCCGCATGGCAAAGGGTCTTTTGGGCGCGGCGTTCGGACTCTTCTTAGGCTGCATCGGCAACACCTCGCAGTTTTCCATCAACCGGTTTACGCTCGGCATTCGCTATCTTGACGGCGGAATCAGCTTTATCGTCGCCATGATCGGACTGTTCGGTGCAGGCGAAGCGCTCTATCAATTATCGATCGAAGCGCCATCTGTCAAGCAGGAAGTGCCGAAGCGGATCGTTCCGCCGTTTCGCACCATCCTCAAACATCTGCCGCTGACGCTCTTCTCTTCCGTGCTCGGTATCTTTGTCGGCGCGCTGCCCGGCGCAGGCGGCGATATGGCGGCTTTGCTCAGCTATGACGCGGCAAAACGTACCGTACGTAAAAATGAAGTCCCATTCGGCGAAGGGGCTGTCGAAGGCTTGATTGCACCGGAAACCGCAAACAATGCGGCGATCGGCGGTGCGCTCATCCCCATGCTGACGCTCGGTATTCCCGGAGACGCGATCACCGCCGTTCTGCTCGGTGCGCTTTCGATGCGAGGCGTAAATCATCTTTCCTTGCAAAGTGCACGCCCTGATCTCTACGCTCTGATTCTTGCAGCGCTCGTTCTTTCCGCATTGTTTCTGTTGCTCTTCGGTCTGACCGGAATCCGGCTCTTTGTGCGGATGCTGCGCATTCCGAAAGGGCTTTTGATGCCGATCATTCTGGTCCTTTGCATGGTCGGCGCTTACGCGATGAATGCAAATATCTTTGATGTGCTTGTTATGATCGGATTCGGAATCCTTGGTTTTCTTTTGAAGCGGTTTGACTATCCGGTTGCCCCGATCGTGCTCGGACTCATTCTTCGAAATCTGTTGGAAACAAACACCGTGCGCGTAGTTCTTTTGGCAGGCAGCGGCAGCGTATTCGGCATTTTGTCGCCGTTCCTGCTGCTTCTGTTGATCGCCGCCGCGGTTCTCGGACGGATTCGATCCAAAAAGGAGCATATATGAATGTATTCGCGGAACAACTGCATGGCACGATATCAGCGCCGCCGTCCAAATCGGCTTTGCACCGTCGTTTGATTCTGAATCGCATAGCCGGAGTATGCGATATGCCTTCCAACGTATGCTCGGATATCGAAACCACAGTGCGGTGCTTGCGGAAGATCGGCACAGACGCCGTTGTGGATTGTGCAGAATCCGGTTCTACGCTGCGATTTCTTGTACCGGTTTCCTTGCTGTTCGGCGGAGCAACCTTTTGCGGAAGCGGCTCGCTGAAAGCTCGCCCGATCAAGCCGCTTCTGGATCTGCTGCGCACGCATGGCGCTGTCATCGATTCCGATTCCTTGCCACTGGACGTCCGCGGCAGATCCAGAAGCGGAATCGATGACAGCGCCATGCGTGCGCAGCAG
>CALFIV010000084.1 GCA_937877295.1 uncultured Clostridia bacterium | reverse complement strand
GCATGTCCTGATCGCGGAGGACATCATGGACAGCGGCCTGACGCTTTCCTACCTGACGCGTATGCTCAACGAAAGAAAGCCTGCTTCGATCCGTTCCTGCTGCTTCCTTGATAAACCGGAACGCAGAGAATGCGAGATCACGCCTGACTACGTCGGATTCGTCATCCCGAATAAGTTTGTGGTCGGATACGGTCTCGATTACAAGCAACTGTATCGCAATTTGCCCTATGTGGGCGTATTAAAACCCGAAATCTACAGCTAAGATTCGGGAATTCGGGCGCTTCGCCCGTGAACGGAGGATAAGTTGGAAAACAATCCAAACCAAAATGGACAAAACAGACGGGGCTTTGATCCTCGCAGACTGATTCCGATCGTATTGTGGGGCGTCATTCTGCTCGTTTTGGTGTTTATGGTCACAAACGGCTGCTCTTCTCAAGAACCTGAGGAGATCAAATTTGCAGAATTTGCACAGAGCTATCGTGAAGGAAACATCAAAGCGGTCTATGAAGTGCTTGACAGCAGTACGTTCTACGGGCTCTATCAGACCAGCGAAGCGGAAGTGAAGAACTTGCCGCAGAAGGCGGACTTCGTACTGTTGATCGACAACAACCAGTTCTATGAGAACATGAAGGTGCTTGTCGCCGAGCAGCAAGAGATTGACATTGAAAAGGTTACGCCGAGCGATTACAAGTTCGTATTGGAAAGCGCGCATCCCAAAAGCAACACTTGGTGGATCTATCTGATCCAGCTGATCCTGCCGATCGGCCTTCTTGTTGCGCTGATGATCTTCATCAACCGTCAGCAGGGCGGCGGCAGACAGATGGCGAACTTCACCAAATCGCATGCGAAGCTCAACGATCCGAACAAGGGAAAAGTAACGTTCAAGGACGTTGCCGGACTTGTAGAGGAGAAAGAGGAACTGCAGGAGGTTGTGGATTTTCTGCGCGATCATAAGCGCTATACCGACAACGGCGCGCGTATCCCAAAGGGCGTTCTGCTTGTAGGACCTCCGGGCACAGGCAAAACGTTGATGGCAAGAGCTGTCGCAGGGGAAGCCGGCGTTCCGTTCTTCTCGATCTCCGGTTCAGATTTTTTGGAACTCTATGTCGGTGTCGGCGCGTCCCGCGTACGCGACCTGTTCGAAACGGCAAAGCGCAGCGCGCCTGCCATCATCTTTATCGACGAGATCGATGCGGTGGGCCGTCAGCGCGGCGCAGGCTTGGGCGGCGGTCACGACGAGCGCGAACAAACGCTCAATCAGATGCTTGTCGAGATGGACGGCTTTGCGGCGAACGAAGGCGTAATCGTTATGGCGGCTACGAACCGTGCGGATATCCTCGATCCCGCACTGCTGCGGCCCGGCAGATTTGACCGCCAGATCATGGTCGGTTATCCAGACGTGCGCGGCAGAGAAGAGATCCTGAAGGTCCATGCGCGCAACAAGCACTTTGCAAAGGACGTCAGCCTCAAGACGCTGGCACGGCGCACACCGTACTTTACCGGCGCGGATCTTGAAAATATCCTCAACGAAGCCGCGATCCTCTGCACACGCAACAAGCGTCACGAGATCACGCAGCAGGATCTGGAAGAAGCTGTCACTCGTGTTCAGATGGGGCCCGAGAAGAAGAGCCGCGTTGTCACCGAAAAGGACAACCGCTTGACGGCATACCACGAGTGCGGTCACGCAATCCTCGCACATGAGCTTGAGAATTGCGACGATTTGCATGAGATCTCGATCATTTCCCGCGGCTGGGCCGGCGGCTACACCATGATGCTGCCGAAAGAGGATATTCACTACACGCTGAAGTCGCACATGCTCGACGAAATCTGCATGTCGCTCGGCGGACGCGTTGCGGAAAAGATCGTCTTTACGGACGTTTCAACCGGCGCTCTGCAGGATCTCAAACAGGCAACGGCGACTGCGCGTAAGATGGTGGAAGAATACGGCATGTCCGATGCGGTTGGTCCTGTGTTCTTAGGCGGCGATACCGAGGTGTTCATCGCAAAGGATTGGGGACATGCAAAGAATTATTCGGAAGCATTGTCCGCCAAAATCGATGCAGAGATTCGCAACATCATCGAAGGACAGTTCAAGCGTGCGGAACAAATCCTTACAGCGCATCGCGACGGATTGGATGCTTGTGCGGCATTGCTGCTCAAATACGAACGTGTGACCGGCAAGCAGTTTGTCGCCGTACTCAACGGAGAAAACATGGACGAAGTCATGCAGCGTAAGGAAGAAGATGAAGACGTATCCGAACAGACGACTGCAGCGGAAGCGAAGACGGAAGAACAAGAGCAATAAAGGATCAGCATTCCATGACGGAGAATCGGTTTGATTTACATACGCACAGCCTTGTGTCGGACGGGACGGCAACCCCCAGGGAGGTCGTTTCGCATGCTGCGCGCGCAAACTGCAAACTGATGGCGCTGACGGATCATGACAATATCATGGGCGTTAAAGAGGCGGTGGAGGCCGGTAAAGAATTCGGCGTACCCGTTTTGCCCGCTGTTGAGATGGACAATGAGTGGCATCACGAGCTGCATATCATCGGTCTTGACGTCGATCCGAACAATCCGACTTTGCTTCGTGCTTTGGAAATCGCGCGTGAGCGGCGTGAACGCCGCAACCGGATCATTTATCAAAAACTGAAAGAAGCCGGTTACGACATACAACCGTTGGTCGGACGGTCGGAATCGACCACCACCAAGCTGCATATAGCGCACGCGCTGATCAAAGGCGGTTTTGCCAACGACGTCCGTGACGCATTTGCAAAATACCTGCGCCCGGGACAAGTCGGTTACTATACCGAACGGCGCTTTACACCGCAGCAGGTGATCGACATGATCCACATCGCGGACGGCCTTCCGATTCTTGCACATCCATGTCATATCCGCGACAATCCGCACGGTCTGATTCGATATCTCTATGATCTCGGTTTGATGGGCTTGGAGGCCTATTATCCGTCATCCACGCCGCGTCAGACAGAAATGTACGTTTCCATCGCAAGACAGTATCGCATGCTGGTGACATGCGGAAGCGATTTTCACGGAGAGAACCGGCCCGGCGTCGAAGTCGGCTGTGCATGGAAGCCAGTCCCGGCCTTGGAGCAAACCTATGAAACGCTTGTCAGACGGATGAATTCCTGAAGCAAAACATTGTACTGCGTTCCGCTTTTCCCAAAAGCGGGGCGCTTTTTTTCGTTCGGGGGTTGCAAATTGCCCTTGTATCGGGTATAATGCTTTTGTTATCGTGCTATATGGAGGCATATTATGAATGATCGTATTGAACGGCTTCGCGCCGTCATGGAACAGAACGGTTTGGATGCGGTGCTTCTCAAATCTGTCACGGCAATCCGCTATTTTACGGGCTTTACCAGTGAAGATGCATCTGTGTTCATCACCGGAAAACGCAGCGTGCTGCTGACCGATTTCCGGTATACGATTCAGGCGAAAGCACAGTCCGGCGACTGCTGCGAGATCCTTGAGGTTTCCGGCGCTGCACACAACAATGCCATTAAAGCAATCGTTGAGGAAGAAAACATCAAGCGCATCGGCTTTGAAGAGGATTATGTGAGCTTTGCCGGTTATCAGGCCTTTGCCGCGTTAGGCGCTGAGCTTGTGCCGTTTGCAAAGGAACTTCATCATCTGCGCATCATCAAGACGCCGGAAGAGATCGAATGTCTCCAAAAGGCACAGGCCATGGCGGATCAGGCGTTTGAAGAGCTCCTGAAGGTTGTACGTCCGGGCATGACGGAACGCCGTGTTGCAGCGGAACTCGAGTACATCTGCGCAAAGCTCGGCAGCGAAGGCCCTTCGTTCGAAACCATTGTCGGTTCCGGACCGAACGGCGCAATGTGCCATGCTGTCCCGGGAGAACGAAAGCTTCAGGAAGGCGATCTTGTCGTACTCGATTACGGCTGCCTTTATAACGGCTACCATTCCGATATGACGCGCACCTTTGCAGTCGGCAAGGTCGATCCGTTCGCGGAGGAGATCTATAACATCGTTCTTGAAGCGCAGACCCGTGCGTTGGATGCACTCAAAGCGGGCATTACGGGTAAGGAACTGGATGCGATTGCGCGTGATTATATCGCGAGCAAGGGCTACGGCGATTGCTTCGGCCATTCGCTCGGACACGGCTTCGGTCTTCTGATCCATGAAGAGCCGCGCGCATCGGTCAGCGGCGACACCGTCTTTGAAGAGGGCATGACGATCACCGTTGAGCCGGGCATCTATCTCGAGGACAAGTTCGGAGTCCGCATTGAGGACTGCTGCGTTGTCACGAAGGACGGCAAGATCGTCAAGACGGAATACCGCGGCGAATACGCCACGGAGAACATCACTAAGGTGACGGAGAACGTAATCGACGGAGCGCTTGCTACTGGCAAACCCTTCTTCGTCATGATGCACCACAAGGCGCCGCACCGCAACTGGCTGCCAAGCGACAAGTACAGGGCCACATTCCGCAATCTCACACTAAAGGACATCCCGCCGCCCGACACTCTCTTCGACGACTGGAAAGGACGCGCCTCGCCAATAAGGACGACGGCGATGACGCTGCTCCACCACATGCGCCTTAAAGAAGACATGAAGCTCGCGGAGTACTTCGCAGGCGGCGGCAAGTTCGAGTTCGAGGGACGCAGCTACGAAGGCGCGAAGGACACCTCCGGCAAGTTCATCGACGCATGGCCCGAGGGAATGGACGACCGCGCGAAGACCGCCCTTTCCTACCTCCGCTACATGCAGGACTACCTCGCCTGCGTGCAGGCAGTCGACGATTCCGTCGGCGACATGTGCGACTACCTCGCGAAGAAAGGAATCCTCGACAACACCGTCGTCATATACACTTCCGACCAGGGGTTCTTCCTCGGCGACCACGGCCTCTACGACAAGCGCTTCATCATGGAGGAGACGCTCAAGATGCCGTTCG
>CALFIV010000083.1 GCA_937877295.1 uncultured Clostridia bacterium | reverse complement strand
GGCGAACGTATGGAGCTGCGGTTCGATCTGCCGTTCCTCCGCTTCGTCAAACATCCCGCGGTCGTAGATGTGATTCTCGATGCGTTCCATCTGCTGCTCCGGCGCCATCGCAAAGAGCTGATCGATGGTGACGCCGAAATACACGGCGATCTCAGGCAGCATCTGCACGTCCGGTATGCTTGTGCCGCATTCCCATTTGCTGACGGTCTGTGCCGTGACGTTCAGCGCCGCGGCCAGCCCTTCCTGTGTGAGCCCTCTGTCGGTTCTCAGACGGCGAATTTCTTTTCCCATTTCCATGATGATGTCCTCCTCGTTTGTTGTGACTTCATCGTAACAGATCAAACGGTCAAAAACCAGCGATTCGCGCGTGAGAGAACTCGCGTGTCGGTTGTGTTCAGCCCTGCTGCTGCAGCCTGTGAAGCTGCTCGGTAATCTTTTTGGATTCGCGCAGCTGCCCGAGCCAGATCATCAGAAGGCTCAGCGCATAGATCACAAAGACGGCGGCGACGATCAGAATCAGCACTTTGAAATCGCGCAGCCCGTTTGTACAGGCAATGACAAACATCACGCCCTCGATCAGCACCAGCTGAATCGCATGGCGGAGCAGCATCTGCTTTACCGTCAGCTTCTTGCGCGAATAGGTCACGACTGTCGGAAGGATACACAGCGCCGCGATCCAGACGGAGCTGAGCAGATCAATATAGCGGCCGTGCAGTGTCTCGCCGGGCTCGGCGATCGTACCGATGACAGCCTGCGCGATCAGGATCATGGTCGACAGGAAAAAGAACAGCTGCAGCCTTTTCAAAAGGAACTCTTTAACGGTCATCGGCGGATTCTCCTTTCAACGCCCGTTTGAGATCGGGCACGTACTTTCTTGTGATGATCACCTGCTCACCCGAAAAGAGAACGGCGGTGAACCGGCCGTTCAGGGCGGGCTTGATGGCGGAAACCTTCATCAGATTCAGCAGCGTCGATTTGGATACGCGCAAAAAGTGTTTTTCGCGGAGCAGAGATTCGAATTCGTAGATCTTTTGTTTCGTCTCATAGACCCTGTCCTTCGTGTAGAAAAACACCTTGTTGTCCACCGACTCGATGTAGAAGACGTCGGTGATCGGCACTTCGTACTGCCGCTCGTCACACGTGCCGGAAAGCCTGCCCTGCCGTGACTTCACGAAGGCAACGATCTCGCGCACCTCGTCGCTGAAGGAGTGACAATGGATTTCCACAAATTCCGGCAAATCCTGTTCGATTCTCGTGAGCTTTGTCTGCATCGCTTTGCTGTGCCGCGTCAGTCGATCGGCACGTCTTTTCCTTTCAGATAGTGGTCGAACCAGTTCAGCGTGATCCCATTGATTTGTGTCAAAAACTCCGCCTTGTCCGCATCGCCCGAACCGAGCAGCTTGGAGAGGAAGGGGGAGAACAGCGGCAGATCGGTGAAGTCCATATGCCCCACATGATCGAAGATCATCTGCCTGCCTTCGACCGCACGGCTGATCTCATAGTCGTTGACCGAGGCAAAACCGGTTTCGCTGTCTGCCTTCTCTCCATCAATATAATCCGACTGCTTTGTAAAATCAAGTACCGGAACGGGATACGGCGTTTCGTTGTACTTGCCCTTTCCGTTTTCCAGACCGGTGATTTCGGAGAGCATGGTTCCGTCGAATACGACGACGGCGTCGACGTCGCTGCGCGTTCTGCCCATTGCGACGGCGGTTGCGCCGCCCATGGAATGCCCCATCACACCGATGTGTTCGACGTCGGTCATCCGGAGAACGGAGAGGATCGTATTCGTATCGCCGGTATGCCACGCGCTGTTTAGCGCGCCGCTGTGCGCAGCCGTCTCGATCGTGTCAAGCACAAAGTTCATGTCCGCGGTACGCAGATCCATCCACGTTTGAAACAGCGCGTACTGCTCCTCGCTGCTCTTCGTGCCCAGGTTCATTGCGTCGTCCAGAAACTGCCGGTCCACGGTGATCAGATTGCCGTCGCTGTCGCTGCAAAAGAACGCGTGGTGCGGGTGGTCGAGCGCGGCGACGACGTAGCCGTGGCTGGTCAGCTCGGCATAGGTCGAGTAATTGCTCTGATAGTAGCCGAACGCGCCGTGCGAGAAGACGACGAGCGGGAACGCACCTTCGGCTTCCGGATAGTAGAAATGCACGGGGACTTCACGGGCTGAGCCGTCGGTTTCGAACGGATCGGTGCGGGCGCTGTCGGTCAGAATCGCGCTGCATTCCCTGACGCCGTATGCGCCGGTCGTTTCAAGACCGTTGTAGTTGGTGAACAGGAACGCCGGAACAAGCGCCGGGACGAGCAGCAGAACGGTCAGCACCGCGCTCATGACGACGGAGGCCTTCCGCTTGATTCCGCTTGCTTTTTTGCGGCGGGCGAGCCAGCGGATCGCAGCGATCAGCAGCAGAATCCCAAGCGTGATCAGCGCGCCTGTGAAGCGCCACTTCATATGTGTGACCGGCAGAAGAATGATGCCGAGCAGCAGCGCGACCTCGATCGCGCGTACGATGGCGCGGTTTTTCATCCATTGCACGGTTTCGGATTGCTTCGTGCAGGTAAAGACGACAAGCCCGATTTCGAGCACGGCAAGAAGAATGATGATTGCAAGACCCATGACGGTTACCTCACTTTTTTGAACTGCGGCAAGCATAGTATAAACCGCCGAAAAACGCAATTGTTTCGGCGGTAAGATGCAGAATTTGATTGTAAGATGCATTCAGTAGGATACTTTGCGGATATTTGCATCGTGCTCGGCGTCGGATAGTCCGAGTACATGCGAGGTGCTGCCGCTGACGTACAGGCAGACGTGCTCCGCGCCGTCCCATTGGATCGAGGCGGCAATCCATTGCCCGTCCAGCTCCAACAGCGCCGCGCACTTATAAAAGCTGTTCGTTTCCCCGAGCCATTTGGAGAGCAGGGAAACGGCTGTGCGATGATCGTAGATTCCGGTCGGGAGCGACATCTCGGCATGCCCCTCGCCGGGCGTAAAGATCAGCTTGATCTCTTCGCCGGTCGCGGCGTTGCGGACAGGATACGATGCGCCTTCGATCAGCTTGTCCTTCAGCTCGTTCCACGGCATGGCGCTGCCCTTTTGCGTAATTGCGCCCTGCGCGGAAAAGGTCAGCGGAATCTGGGCATGGAAATCGACACGCTTTGCGCCGTGCGAAAACAACGCCCGCACGGTTTCAGAACCGATCGAACCGTCGCTCATCAGACCGGAAGCGGCCTGATACGCGACGACTGCGCTCCGCGTGACCGTCTGAAAGCTGCCCGTCGGCTTATAGGTATAAAAACCAAGGTCGAAGAGCCGCATCTGGATGCGGACCACATCTTCGCCCTTGTCTCCCTGCTGCATGAGATTGTCGTCGCCGTAGCTGACGCTGACAACAAGCAGCATCGCACAGGCGAGCAGAATCAATAGCAACCGTTTCATGGGTCGATTATAACACATCGGCAAACGCTTGAAAAGCTAAAATTTTGATGGTACAATACGAAAGGAGGTGATTCGATGCGTTGCAGTTGTCAACGGTGCGGTGCATATATGGTGCAGGACGAAAAGGGCGTCATGAGCCGCTGCATCTGCCCCGAATGCTTCTTCACCTGTTCCGCATGTGTGTCGGCGTCCGGCGGTCAGCCGCTCGATCTCGATTCCCTGCGCATGCTGGCGCTCTTGCGCGAAGCGCAGGGAGACGGAGTCGGGGAAGACTATAACGAATAAAGAGACGGTCATTTGCATGTCATTCTGAGGGCATTGCCCCGAAGAATTCCAGAACGGAAAAGCGCATTTCGCTCGGAGATTCTTCGCCACGGCTCAGAATGACATTTGTTTTAC
>CALFIV010000082.1 GCA_937877295.1 uncultured Clostridia bacterium | reverse complement strand
GCTCGCGATCCTGATCCTCTTCCTCTTCCTGCGCGATCTCCGCCCGACGCTGATCGTCGGCATTTCGATCCCGGTATCGGTACTGTTCGCGCTCGTGCTGATGTACTTCTCCGGCGTCACGATGAACATCATCTCCATGTCGGGTCTTGCGATCGGCATTGGCATGCTCGTCGATAACTCGATCGTCGTCATCGAAAACATCTACCGTCTGCGAAGCGAAGGCGTACCGGTCAAGGAAGCCGCCGTTCAGGGTGTCAAGGAGGTCGCCGGCGCGATCACCGCTTCGACGCTGACGACCATTTGCGTGTTCGTGCCGATCCTGTTTGTACAGGGCTTGACGCGGCAGATCTTTATGGACATGGTGCTGACCGTCACCTACTCGCTGCTCGCGAGTCTCTTGGTGGCAATGACCGTCATTCCGGCGATAGTGACCGGCGTGCTGCGCCGTCCCGTCAAAGCACAGAGCGTGCGCCGTGAAAAGCTGATGGCGGCGTTCGAAACCGTGCTGCGCTTTGTGCTGAACCACCGCGCGATCGCGCTGATTCTTGCGCTGGTCATTCTGGTCGGCTCCGCATGGCTCGTCATCCGCCGCGGCTTTGCCTACTTCCCCGAGAGCGGCGGCCAGCAGGTGTCTGTCACCGTACCGCTGCCCGAGGATACAACCTTTGACGAAGCGGTCGGCATCGCCGATCAATTTATGGACGCCATGTATACGGTCGACGGGCTTTCCGACGTCGGCGGTATGCTCGGCGGCGGCGTGGTCTCCATTCTGGGTCTCGGCGGCGCTTCCGGCAATTCGGTCGACGAACTGACAATCTACGCGCTGATCGACGAAACCAACAGCAAATCAAGCCTTGACATCCACGACGACATTGACGCGGCGCTCTATGCGCTTGCAGAGCAGTATCCGTACACGATCGCGGGCATGAGCACGATGAGCATGTCCGGCTCGCTCTCGGGCGACGACGTGGGCATTACGATCTACGCGAACGACCTGAACGTCCTTGCCGAAACGGCAAACCGCATTGCGGCGGTGCTTGAAACCGTGGACGGCATTGCCGAGGTCGAAGGCGGCGCAGACGACACGACTCCGACACTGTACGTTTCGGTTGACAAGGCGAAAGCCGCAGCACACGGACTGACCGTGGCGGAAACGTATATGAAGCTTGCGGCGGTGCTCAAAAACAGCGCATCCTCCACCTCCGTCACCTCCAACACGACGTCCCTCGACGTGACGATCATCTCCGACAACGGCGTACCGCATTCCAAGCAGGACCTCGAAGATCTCGAGTTTGAGGTAACGCGGCTCGACCAGTCGGTCGAAACGGTCAAGCTCAAAGAGATTGCAACCGTGCGCGAAACGACGACGCTCTCCTCGGTACACCGCATCGATCAGCGCCGCAGCCTTTCCGTATCTGCAACGCTCAAGGAGGGCTACAACGTCACGCTCGTAAGCCGCGACGTGCAGAAGGCAGTCAACGCGCTGGAACTTCCCGCGGGTTGTACCATCGTCTACGACGGACAGAACGAAACGATCAACAGCGCATTGAAGGACCTTCTCTGGATGCTGCTTCTGGGCGTTCTCATCATCTATCTCATCATGGTCGCGCAGTTCCAGTCGCTTCTCTCTCCGTTCATCGTCATCGGCACAGTGCCGCTGGCGTTTGCGGGCGGATTCCTCGGACTTCTGGTGACCGGCAGCGAGGTCAGCATCGTCGCCATGATCGGCTTTATCATGCTCGTCGGCATCGCGGTCAACAACGGCATCGTGCTTGTGGACTGCGCCAACCGTCTGCGTGAGGAGGGTATGAACAAGCGCGACGCCGTGGTCAAAGCTACCATCATCCGTCTGCGCCCGATCCTGATGACGGCGCTCACCACCATTCTGGGTCTTCTGCCGCTTGCGATCGGCTTCGGAACAGGCGCGGAGATCGTGCAGCCGGTTGCAATCGTCTGCATCGGCGGCCTTACCTACGCAACGCTGACCACCGCCTTCATCATTCCGGTGCTCTACGATCTCTTGCGCCGCGACAGCAGCGCCAGCAAACGCTGGTTCAACCGCATCGCGGAGGAGGAACAAGCCGCGGCGTCAAATGCGGAGCAAAGTGAGCCGACCGAAGCGTAAATCCTTTGCCTTTCTGCCAGCAAGCGGGAGGGCTTTCTTATTTCTTCTTGACGGTTTACACAAAAGTGCGTAAAATGGAAGTATGGATAGTTCTATGCAAACACAATCGAATCTGCGCCGCGTCCTGATCCTTCTGGGCGCTTTCTTCGGCACGGCGCTGCTCGCCTTTGTGCCGAGCGCAGCGTGGCTCGATCTGCCCATCGACGGCGATCCGTATACGCTTCTCTCGGTCTGCATGCTCAAGCAGTTTCTGACCGTGCTGCTTCTGTTGATCGTGCCCGCGCTGTGGGCGCGGTCGGCGCACCGTTTCGGCGTCTGGGCACTTCTGATGCTCTCGGCGCTGGCGTACGGCATGGGATATCTTGTGACAAACACCGCGTCCGACGCGCTCTATACCCTGCTTCTGCTCACGCTGCCCGGCGCAGGGCTCTATGCGCTTCAAAAGCTGCGTCTCAACAACTTCCGCACAGTACTGTACGGATCGGTGCTGAACCTTGTCGCGCTGTTCGGCTACGTGTGCCTTCCCGATCTGATCGCAAACGGCAACGCGTATCTGCCGTTTCGAAATGTGCTTGCGCTCTATGAGCGCGTCATGCAGGACACAGCGGCGCAGCTCGGCGTACTCGGCGGCGAATCGCTGGGCGGGATCATCGAACTGATCACGGAGCTTAAGCTGAGCCCGGACGCGATCGGGGTGCCGATCCTGCTGCTCCCGGCTATGGCTGCCGCGCTTTCGAACGTGCTGTTTTCGCATCTGTTCAATGTACGCTGCGAAGTTGGGCTTGTAACGCTGCCGCCGTTTTCCGAATGGCGGTGCGAACGTCCGTTCGTCTATCTCGCGACGGGCTTTGCGCTGATCACATACTTTTTGGCGATGCTCAATATCAACGGCATGGACGCGCTTTCGAGCGTGGGCATGCTGCTTTGGAGTCTGCCCTGCGCGCTGGCGGGCCTTTCGGCGGTGCTCCGTCTGAGCCTGCGCGCAAGAAGGGGCTGGATCTTTGCGATCATCTGCTGCGCCGCGTTTCTGCTGCCCTCGTTCGGCATGACCGCGCTTTCGATGGTGGGTATGATCGCATCCCTCAGACGACCGATGACTGACAGGAAGGACGGGACGAACCTATGAAGCAATACAGCGGTATCCTGATCGCGTACGGCGTGCTGCTTGCCGTCGGTGCGGGGGCGATTGCCATCTTCACCGATCAATACTGGATTGCGCTCGCACTGCTCGGCGTCGGGCTCATTTGGATGGGCGTCATGGCGCTGATGCTCAACGGTGTTGCCAAAAAGCAGCAGGCGCGCATGGACAGCGTGTTTCGCGAGAACGAAAGCGCCGTTGCCTCACTTGTGCAGAACATCTCGATTCCCTGTGCTATTGTGGACCTTTCGGGCCGCATCACATGGCGCAACAACGCATTTCTGACGCTGACCGACGGCAACAACATTCACGACATCGCGCCGGACTTTGACGGCAGTCATCCGATCCGCGTGCTGCAGGTGGAGCTGAACGGTTCGAACTATCAGGTCATGCATATGCTGGTGCAGCGCAATCACGAAAAACAGCTCGTGCTGCAATATTGGCTCGACCGTACCCAAGCCGCGCACTATCAGCGTCTCTACACCGAACAGCGCCCCTACGTGGCGATGATCTTTGTCGACAATTACGAAGAGCTTTTGAGCGACGCGCAGGTGCACAGCACGGCGGTGCTCGCGGAAGTCGAGCGTCTGATTGCCGATCTTTCCAAGCGTCTCGGCGGACTCTACCGCCGCTACGACAACGGGCGCTTCTTGCTCATTCTTGAGGCGAAGCAGCTGCAGCAGCTCGAACAGGAGCGGTTTTCGCTGCTGGAGCAGGCGCACCGCATCGACACGGGTTCGTCCTCTGCGGTCTCGCTGTCGATCGGCTTCGGCATTGCGCCGCGGCTGGTGCAGTCCGAGCAGGACGCGCGCCGCGCCATGGAGCTGGCTTTGGGCCGCGGCGGCGATCAGGTAGTCGTCAAGGACGGCACGGACTACCGTTTCTACGGCGGG
>CALFIV010000081.1 GCA_937877295.1 uncultured Clostridia bacterium | reverse complement strand
GGCTGCGGGCGAGCCGTTTCTCTGCGAGCCGGATATCCGTGTGCTCGAAGCGAGCGGACGAATCCAATAATACACTGGTTTGAGGGTTGGGTAAATGCTGCATTCTGTTTTTGCAAACTATGTGGACGAGCCTCGTCTGCTTGCTGTCTACACGTTTCTTACTTTTCTGCTGACGGCAATCCTGCTGCGCGTCAATTTCAAATTCCTGCCGGTCGATCAGGGACGCAAAAATGCGGTCAACGGCGAGCTCAGCAAAGGCAAAACCCGCGGCGTCGGTTTTGTAATGATGCTGTGCTTTGCAGCATGCATTGCGGTGTTTCTGCCGTTTCGCGTCGAAAGCATGATCTACGCGCTGATTCTGATCGCGGAGATGCTGAGCGGATACCTGGACGACGCGAGCAAGATTCCTTGGTCGGATTACAAAAAAGGACTCATCGACTTTGTGCTGTCGGCAGGCGTCGGCGTGACGTTCGTACTGTTCAATCCGAGTACGGTCGCGTTCGGTTCGCATGTTGTGACGCTGCATCCGATCGTGTACGGCGTCCTCGCGACGGTTCTGGTGTGGATGTCGATCAACGCGATCAACTGCACGGACGGTGTCGATTCGCTTTCGAGTTCGGTCGGCATTGTATCGATCGTCAGCATGCTTTTGATCTATCACGCTTCCTACGAAGTCGAGTACATGGGCTTCGGCATGCTGTTTTGCGGCGTGCTGCTCGCCTATCTGCTGTTCAACGCGAATCCTTCAAGCCAGCTCATGGGCGACGCCGGTTCGCGCCCGCTCGGCGTGCTGTTGGCGCTGCTTGCCATGAAGTCAGGGCATCCGCTTTGCTATCTGCTTGTGTGCGCGGTGTTCATCCTCGACGGCATCACGGGACTGGTCAAGATCTTTTTGAAACGCTTTTTCAAGATCAGCATTTTGAAAACCATCCGTACGCCGCTGCACGATGAGGTCCGCAAAAACCGCGGCTGGTCGGACGCGCAGGTGGTCGTGCGTTTTGCGATCGCGCAGATCGTATTTTCGGCAATCTGGTACATCACGTCCCTTTGAACGGACAGCAAAAAAGGAGATGCGATCGGGGCGCCCTCCGTAAGGAAGGTGCCCTGAGGCTTCTTTTGGGGGTGGGTAATTGATTAATAATCTGCCGCAATAAATATGCCGCAAGCTATGAGCAACCCTGTCATTCCGAGGTGCTCACACAGCTAACACATAAGTTCGTGCTGCCAAATCAAAGATTTGGGCACTCACTTATGGTGACGCGGGAATCCGTTCTCTAAATCTTTCCGAATGGAGAATACGGATTGCCGCGTCGCTTTGCTCCTCGCAATGACAGGGCAAAAGGATTATCTTCTATTGTACGCTGGATTTTGGGGGACAAAATCCGATGCTCGCTGAAGCTGCGGCTGAAGCTGCGGACAATGAGAGATTCCCTATAATCAGAAATACGATTAAGTCGTCGGATTTACTTTGGCAAGCACATAAGTACACAGTTCATCTACTGTTTTGCCATCTGTCAGAACATGAATGCCCGGCAATAAAGAAGAACCGTTCTGAGACAGTTCAATATTCTCCATACACCAGCAGCCTTCGTCCTCTCCTCTGGCTAAAATACGATCATGAACGGTCTCATAAGAGGCTTCCAAGACGACAAGTTTCGTTTTGATTCCAGTACGCCTTAGCTTTCCGATGATACGATATGACTCTTCCCGCACCAGCGTCATGGGAACAATTATGTCCTTATCAAATCGATTATGAATATCTTTCAGAAGCTTATAGCAAAACTCAATCCAAAGCGGATAATCCTCAAAAATAAAGCCATAGGGACAGTCGGGGTAGCTTTCTCGAACAGCATTGCCGATCTCTTCCGCATCAAAGATCAGCGCATTTTCCATTTTAGCCGCCAAGGCTTCTGCAAGGGTAGATTTGCCGACTCCGTAAGGGCCGCTGATCCAAATAACCATATTCTGCCTCCCTATAAAACGCGATTTTCTGAAAAACTATGTCGTTGCCGGTCGGCGTGGTCAATCGCTTTCTCTCAAACGAACGAAGGAGGTACGTCCTTACGAAGTGCCTCCTTCTTGCATCTCCTTTTCATATGTTTGAAACGGTTTTCAGCTTAGTTGAGCGCGTCCTTCAGAGCCTTACCTGCCTTGAACGCAGCAGCCTTGGAAGCCGCGATTTCGATCTCCTGGTGGGTCAGCGGGTTGTGGCCCTTGCGTGCCGGACGGGTCTTTGCTTCAAACGTGCCGAAGCCGACCAGAGAAACCTTTTCGTCCGCCTTGAGTGCATCGGTGATGCTTGCGAAAACCGCGTTAACAGCCTTTTCTGCGTCCTTCTTGGACAGCTCGCTCTTTTCTGCGACGACAGCAATCAGTTCAGTTTTGTTCATGATTATTCCTCCATTAAGTGATTTTGAATGTAATAATGCTCTTCATTTGAGCCTTGCATATTGTACCAACCAAACCCTCACTCGTCAAGTCCCAAATTGTTTTTTCACTCGGAAATCGGGCATTTTTTCGCCTTTTCCCAGTATGCGTCCTGCTTCTTTAAGGTTAGTTTATCCAACGCGAACCCGTCGGCCGCCGCAAGCGCTTCCATCTTTGCAAACCGCGCGATGAACTTATCCGACGCATCGTGCAGCATTTGCTCGCTGTCAAGTCCCAAGAGTCGAATGACATTGACGACCGCAAACAAAAGATCCCCTGCTTCCTCCGCAACGTTGCCGTTTTCGCGGACTGCCGTCTTGAGCTCGCCGAGCTCCTCCTCGATTTTCGGCATTGCTTCGTCCGCATCCTTCCAGTCGAATCCGACCTTGCGCGCGCGGTTCTGCACCTTGCTTGCGCGCATCAGCGCCGGAAAGCGTTTCGGCACGGCGCAGAGCACCTCCGTCTTGGTCTTCTGGTTCTTTTCCTTTTGCTTCAGCTCGTCCCAGCGCGCCAGCACGTCTGCGGCGCTCTCGGCCTTCTCCGTACCGAACACATGAGGATGCCGGTAGATCAGCTTTTTGACCACGCCGTCCGCAACATCGTGTTCGTTGAACCGTCCCTGCTCGTCCGCGATCACCGCATGGAAAACCACGTCCATCAGCACGTCGCCGAGCTCCTCCGTGATATGCGCATCGTCCTGCTCGTCGATTGCGTCGTTCAACTCATAGCATTCCTCGATGAGATCGCCCTTGAGGCTTTCATGCGTCTGCTCGCGATCCCACGGGCAGCCGCCCGGCGCGCGCAGCCGCTGCATGATGGATACCAGATCGTAATAGTCGTAGCGCTGCAGGGCTTCGAACGATACCGGCGGTATCAGCAGAACCGAGCCCGCAAACAGCTTTCGGCAGCGATCCAAGTCTTCCAGTGCAAACGTGCGCTTGCGATATTTTCCATCCGGCTGCATCGTAGCAAGCGTCACCGGATGGTTGTCCGGATAAATCTCCGAAAGACGCAGCTTGACCTCTCCCGCGATGATCGGCGAATCGAGCTCCTGAACGAGCATCGGCTGCGTGCGGTCGATTCTTTTGGGCAGCGTGCGCGCAGTGCATACCGTGCTCTCCTGCACCTCGGGAAACGCGGCTTTCGCATAGGAAACGCCCGCGAGCGTCTCGATTCGGAAGCCCCTGCGCTTTGCGGCGGCTTCGATCGCTTCCGTCTGTGCAAAGCAGCCGTCTCCCATCACGGCATATACGCAGTCGCCGCCGGAGGTCAGCCGCTCGGCAATCGCGCAGTTCAGCGTTTCGAAGTCCTCGGCGCGTTCATAAAGATCGTCCATCGAAACAAAATCGAGCCCCGCCTCCAGAACCGGACGTGCGCTCGGATGCTCGACCGTTTGCAGATACAGCTTTTCTGCGGAAACAATTGCTGCCCACGCGGTACGGGTAAGCGTATCCGGCGTCGACAGCGGCGCAATGGTGATGGTTTTCATGTTATCTCCTTGCAAAACGGGCAAGCTTTCTGCCGCCCGGGATATAAGCGAGTTCGTCGCGTGTGAACATGCCGAGCACGAGCATCAACACGATGTAAATCACGATCGCGATCAGGATCGCAAGCACGGTCGCAACAGCGGACAGGCGTCCGCGCGCGAACAGCGGAACATTCATCAGGAGATTTTGAACGCCCCATGCCCCTGCCCCCATGACCGCCGAAGCAAACGCCGGCTTCACAAAGGTATCCAGCACATTCAGCTTTGCTTTTGTGATGCGAAGCAGTGCGACGGTATCCAGAATGCCGGCGATGCCGAAGCATGCCAGATTTGAAAAGACCGCGCCGAGGATGTTGATTTTCTGCATCGGGATAAAGATGAAATTGATTGCAATCTTTGTCAATCCGCCGATCAGAAGAAACCACATCGGCAGACGATGCCGGCCGGCGCCTTGGAGCGCGCCGGTCGCCGTCTGGACCAGCGATATAAAGACCACCGTAAACGCCGCAACGTGCATCAGCGGAACGGCAATTGCGTATGCTTCCGGTGTGATTCTCGCATACAAAAGCCTGATGATCGGTCCGGCAAGGACCGAAAGCCCGACCGCACAGGGCAGACCGATCGCCATGGCGATCTTAAGGCTCAAAAGCGATAGGCTCTGCATACCGGCTTGATCCTTGCGCGCACGTGCTGCCGAGATTGCCGGAACAACCGACATGGAAATCCCGACCGTAAGCGTTGCGGGAAGGTTGATAATGGATCGGACATAGGTGCACAGCGCGGTATAACTGAGCTCGGCGTGTTCCTTGGTATAGCCGATTCCGATCAGCAGCCGCTTGATCATGACAGAATCGAGGAAGTTTGCGATCGGCAGGATCGACGCGCCGAGCGTGATCGGGATCGCGATTGCAAGAATCCGTCCGAAGATCTTTTCATGCGGGTTCTCGTCCGCAACCGTCGCGACGTACTGTCCTTTTGTGCGCGCATAAAACAGCATCATCACCACCAGCGCCAGCGCCTCGGAAACGGTGACGCCGAGCAGCAGGCCCGCTGCGCCGGCTGCATGACACAACGACGTATGCTCATACCTGTGATAAAGCTCGTATGCAAGGATCAGACCGAAGATGAATTTGAAGACCTGCTGCGCAAGCTGCGAAACGCTCGTGCCGGTCATCCGCTGCAGGCCTTGCAGATAGCCGCGGTATGCACACATAACCGATACGAACAGCAGTGCGGGCGCAAGCGCCATCATGGAATACTTTGCGCCTTCCCCGCCGTTCAGGACCGTTCCGCCGAGCCAATCCGCGCCGAAGAACATCAACGCTGAGGTGACGACGCCGATGATGAGCAGCAGCAGCAGCGAGCGGCGGAACACGCGCCTTGCGCCGTCGTAATTGCCGACAGCCGCGCGTTCGGCGACCATGCGGGAGATCGCGGTCGGAATGCCGGAGCTGGAAATAATCAAAAGCCACGAATAGGTCGGATAGACGAGTTCGTAATAGAACATGCCCTGCTCCCCGACGATGCGTACCGCAAAAATGCGGTAGAACACGCCGATGAACTTGCAGATCAGACCCGCCGCCGCAAGAATTGCAGCGCCTTTTACAAATGTCGTTTTCTTCGTGGTTTCCATGCTAAGCAGTATAGCAGATTCCCTCCTGAAATTCAAGTGTTCCCGCGTTCTGACAGTGCGATGACCAAGATGCCCTCGTTTTCGGCATAGATTTCCGGAAGATCTTCGATCGGCAGCGGATTCCGTCCCCTGCCCGCTTCGATCGTATAGCCGCTCTTTTGGAACGCAGAGATGAACCAGTCCTTATATCCGGCAACGCT
>CALFIV010000080.1 GCA_937877295.1 uncultured Clostridia bacterium | reverse complement strand
GGCCGCCGCCCACGACGATCAGATCAAAATCGTACATATCAAATCTCCTGTTCCGATAGCATTTGGATGAGATCCCGCGCATGCGGGACGTTTTGCTGTTGGATGCGCGCCGACAGTGCGGCAAGCGAGAAGTCCGCGCCGATCAGCGCGATCCGCAGCATCTGTGCCGTTTCGTCGTTCATGTCGTCGGTGTATACCATGGCGTCCTTTACGGCGCCGCGATCGACTGCCATCTGAAGCTCGACGCCGCCCCACGGGAAACGCGATTCGCAGGCGAAGGTGAACGGCAGCTTCTGCCCGAACAGCCATTGTTCGCTTGCATAGTGCGCACGCAGCGCTTCGACCCTTTCTGCATCGATCGCCGCAAACGGTTCGACCGGCAGGCCGTAAACCGCGGAAAACGCCGTCTTCATGGCGGTCTTCAGCGCGTCGACCGTGAGATCCGGCTGCAGTTCTTTGAGGTTCACCACGCGGGAACGCACGCTTTCCACGCCCTTGGCTTCGAGCTTTGCCTTCGAAGGGCTCAGATACCGTCCGAGCCGCCTGAGATCGACGTCGACGAGCAGCGTGCCGTGATGATAGCTTCGTCCCTCATGATGGTAGAACGCGTTGCCGGAGAACTTGCGCCCGTCGGCCAGCACGTCGTTTCGGCCCGAGCGCTCGGTTTCGACGCCTAAGCTTCGGCACGCCGCCTCTATGACGGCGAGCTGCCGGTCGAGATCGTAGTCCTCGGTGTGCATCAAAAACGTGAAGTTGAGGTTTCCGGCGTCGTGATAGACCGCGCCGCCGCCCGAAAGCCTTCTTGCGAGACGTCCGCCCTCCTCTTCGAGAAGCGCAGTGCGGCATTCGCGCCACGCGTTCTGGTTCTTGCCGATGACGACGGTGCGCTCGTTTTGCCACAGATAAAGAAGGCAGCACCCGCCTAAAACGGTTTCCAGCAGGTGCTGCTCCAAAGCAAGATTGCGATACGGGTCGAGCCCGCCGCTCTCAAAGATGAAAAGCCGTTCGATCATTCAAACGAATAACGAACGATCGGATTGCGCGCGGCCTTGACCTCGTCGGGACGGCCGATCGGCGTGTGATGCGGCGCTTTGTGCATGTATTCCGCATCCGTCTTGCCGAGCTCGTAGAGCGCACGGAACACGTCCGCCGCCCAGTCGAGCGTTTCTTTGCTTTCCGTTTCGGTCGGCTCGAGCATCAGCGCTTCGTGCACGATCAGCGGGAAGTACATTGTCG
>CALFIV010000079.1 GCA_937877295.1 uncultured Clostridia bacterium | reverse complement strand
TAGGTCGGACTTACACTCGACGGCAGCAGCATGGCCGATGCCGCTTTGAACGCCGCGCGCATCGCAACCTCGGTCTTGCCGTAACCGACGTCGCCGCAAAGAAGCCGGTCCATCGGCCGCGGCGCTTCCATGTCGGCCTTGACCTCTGCAATCGCCTGCGCCTGATCCGGCGTTTCCTCATACGGGAACGCATCCTCAAGCCGCTTCTGCCATGCGGAATCCTTGGAAAACGCAAAGCCGCCGTTGGACGAACGCGCCGCATAGAGCCTCGCAAGGTCCACCGCAAGCTTCTTCGCGCCTTCCCGTGCCTTCTGCACCCGGTTCTGCCACTCCGTTCCGCCGAGCTTAGAAAGCTGCGGAGGTACGTCCGCGTCCGCGCCGACGTATTTCTGGATGCGGTCGAGCTGATCGGTCGGAATATAAAGCTTGTCGTCGCCGCGATAGGCAAAGAGCAGATAATCCTTCGTCGCGTTCTGCACGGTGAGCTGTTCGACGCCCATGAAGCGCCCGATGCCGTGCACCTCGTGTACCACATAATCGCCGACCGCAAGGTCGGTATAGCGCAGAACGCCGCCCTTTTTCTTTGTGTGCGCCGCAGGTTTCTTGCCGAACAGCTCCTGCGCCGTCAGCACATACAGATGGATCTCCGGGAACACAAAGCCCTGCGGCAGCGACTGCCGCACAACCAGCGCTTCGCCGCGCACCGGCGCGCGCAAAAGCTCGTCCGCCGCCGCAACGTTCTGTTCCGTATCGGTCAACAGCCCGACCAGCCGCTCCTGCGCTTCGCCCACATAAAGCAGCACAGCTTCCTTTGCGGCGAGCAGGCGGTTGAGCTCCGTTTCAAACTGCCTGGAATCGTTGAGATAGGAGGGCGCGGTCTCGGCCGTGAAGCCCACGCGCGTACGGTGCTTGAAATTCGCGTACGGGCGGAACAGCGCATAGTACGCTGCGGTGCGGCTCGAATCAAGCTGCCGCATCAGCGCGTCCGCGCCGATCAGAAGCTTTGCCTGCGAAGGATGTCCCTCGCCGCGCTCCAGCGTCGCCGCAACCGTCTCCGAAAACACAAGCTCGCAAGCCCTCGCCTCGTCCGCAATGCGTCCCGGATCGTTCAGAAGAATCGCGCGATCGTCGGGCAGATAGTCCAAAAGCGTTTCCGTCACCGGATACAGCAGCGGTACGAGCACGTCCGCCGCAACGCTCGGATGCCCCTCGCGCCACGATTCGCGCTGCGCGTCAAAGCCCTGCGCATTTTTCAGAAGCCGCAGCGCGCGAGACATGGCTTCCTCCGTCTGCGGCGTCTCGAACGCCGGCGGCAGCACGACCGACTGCGTCTGCCGGATGCTGCGCTGCGTAAGCGGATCGAACAGGCGCATCTGATCGACGTCGTCGCCGTAGAACTCGATGCGGCACGGAGCCTCCGCCTGCGGCGGAAAGACGTCCAGAATGTCGCCGCGCATCGTGCATTGTCCCGGGCCTTCGATCTGCTCCGTCCGCTCATAGCCGGACGCGACAAGCCGTGCCAACAGCGCGCGCGGATCGATCGTATCTCCCGTGCGCACCGTCGTTACCTGCGACAAAAAAGTCTCATGTGGCGCAAGCCGCTCCATCAGTGCTTCGGCGCACGTGACGATCAGGCTGTTGCCGGAAAGCACCGACCGCGAAAGTACGGCAAGGCGTGCGGCACGGCGTTCGCTCGAGACTGTTTCGAGATGCACAAGCGGCAGCTCTCGCGGCAAAAACAGCATGGCGTCGGGCCGAAACACCCGCTGCTGCTCAAAAAGGCGCAGCGCTTCGGCGGG
>CALFIV010000078.1 GCA_937877295.1 uncultured Clostridia bacterium | reverse complement strand
GAGTTTGTATAGTTAATTCTTACTTTTATGGAGAAAAGAATGGACAATAGACATTATCTTTTTACTTCAGAGTCAGTTGGTGAAGGACACCCTGATAAATTGTGCGACCAGATTTCTGACGCAATTCTTGATGCTTGCCTTGCAAACGACAGCGAAAGCCACGTTGCTGTGGAAACATTTGCTTCAACTGCGCTTGTGCTTGTCGGCGGCGAGGTTTCTACGAGCGGCTATGTTGACGTGCAGGAAATTGCTCGTTCTGTGGCGCGCAAAATCGGCTACACAAATGCTGCATATGGCTTGGATTGCGATTCGATGGCGGTCTTGAATATGATTCACGAGCAGTCAAAAGACATCAATCAAGGTGTTGTCGGCAAGGGCTTGAAAGAATATGAAGGTCAGCAGGGCGCAGGCGACCAAGGAATGATGTTCGGCTTTGCGTGCAAAGAAACGCCAGAGCTTATGCCAGCCCCGATTATGTATTCTCACAAATTGATGCTCAAGGCGACAGAACTGCGAAAGAGCGGCGCGCTCGGCTGGCTTCGCCCTGATGCAAAGGGACAGGTTACCGTGGAATATGAGGGACACACGCCGAAGAGAATCGACACGGTTGTTATCAGCCACCAGCACAGCCCAGAAGTGAAACAGGAGCAAATCCGCGACACGATTATCCGCGACATTATCCGCCCTGTGCTTGAGCCGACGGGACTTTTAGACGAAAAGACAAAGTTCTTTATCAACCCGACGGGCAATTTCGTTATCGGCGGACCATTCGGCGATACGGGCTTGACGGGGCGCAAAATCATCGTTGACACTTATGGTGGATACTCTCGACACGGCGGCGGTGCGTTTTCCGGTAAGGATCCGTCCAAGGTCGATCGCAGCGGCGCGTATATGGCGCGGTATGTTGCAAAGAACATCGTTTCCTCCGGGATGGCGCAGCGTTGCGAAGTGCAGATCGGCTACGCGATCGGCGTCGCCGAGCCAGTCTCACTGCATGTGGAGACCTTCGGAACAGAAACCGTTCCGACCGAGCAGATTCTCAAGGAGATTCAGTCGCGAGCCGATCTGACTCCTTACGGCATCGAGCAGAAGCTCCATCTGAAAAGGCCGATCTATGAACCGCTCTCATGCTACGGGCATTTTGGGAACAACGCCGCGAACATGCCGTGGGAGCAGGTCGATTGGAATTGACATGCACATGACGCTGCGTCGGTATCATGTCTCGCCGCTTGCCCGCATTTCCTTTGCGTTCAGCGAAGCGATCTGTCTGTACTGCGTGATTCGTTTTCTGATCGAACGGACGATCGACAAGGTTCTGCTGTCGGTTTGTGTCGCGGCTTTAGCGGCTGTACCGCTGTGGATCACGCGCTTTTCGATCTTCCCGGCCGACTGGCTGACGGTATTTGTGCACCTGTACGTGCTCGGCGTGCTGTTCGGACACAACTTCGACTTTTATGATCGCGTCGGCTGCTGGGACAAGCTGCTGCATGCGGCGGGCGGCATTACGTTTGCGATCGTCGGGCAGTATGTGCTGTACTTTCTGAACCGGAGACAGCCCTCGCCGCGGTGGCTGACGTTTACGTTCATGCTGATCTCCTCGATCGCGGCGGCGGCCATCTGGGAGTTTTACGAGTATTTTTGCGATCGGGCATTTCATTTGGATATGCAGCGCGATACCTATTTGACCGATATGTACTCCAGATTGCTTGCAGATGCGTACGGCGAGATCGGTTCGATCGATCCGATCGAAAGCATAACGGTCAACAGCGTAAATCTTTCAGGCTACATCGACGTCGGCCTGATCGACACGATGAACGATATGCTCACGGAAACGCTCGGTGCGATCGCCGCGGCGGTCGGCTTTTTGATCGGCAAGGATCACCGCCCGGCGGTGCGGTTTCCGCCCAAAGATACGGTAACGTAAGCACGTCGAGCGATCCTTTCCCGATTGGGCGGAAATGCAGCGGACGCCCCGAATCCTCTGTCCCGTAATCGGCGTTTCCGCTCGATGATGCGAGGCAAGCCAAACAGCGATCGGCTTGCTTTGCTTGCGCAGGCGGCATGGTGATCTGATTTCTATGGGAAACTCGCCATGCCGCACTGCGATCCCTCCCTCATACGGCTGTGTTTTCTGTGTATACCTCGCAGCCGGGGGCATGCTTCTTCCGCTTATGCAAGAGGAGCATGCCGTTTTTACAAAATTCCTGATACCGGAGGAACCGACTATGGAACAAAAGCACGTCCGAATCCTGTACAATCCGAAAGCCGGAAACGGCGAAGGAAAGAATACCGCGGAAGCGGTCTGGCTGTACAGCAAGGAGCCGAATACCGACTGCTATGATCTGACAAGTCCCCGCGAATGCGATCATTTTCTGAAGGAAGTTACGGAAAACGACACCGTGATCCTTTGCGGCGGCGACGGTACGCTGATGCAGTTTGTCAATTCAATGGAGTATCTTCTGCCGGACTGCGAGCTGCTGTATTATGCCTCCGGCAGCGGCAATGATTTTGCCCGCGACGTCGGAACGTCGAGGAACGCGCCGATCGATCTTAAGCCCTATCTTGCGCATCTGCCGACCGTTACGGTCAACGGACAGACATATCGTTTTTTGAACGGCGTCGGATTCGGCATCGACGGCTACTGCTGCGAGGAGGGCGACCGTCTGCGCAAGATTTCGGAGAAGCCGGTCAACTATACGAAGATTGCAATCAAGGGCTTGCTGTTCCGTTACCGTCCGACCAAAGCCATCGTGACCGTAGACGGCAAAACATATACGTACCGCAAGGTCTGGCTTGCGCCGACCATGAACGGACGCTTCTACGGCGGCGGCATGATCCCGACACCGGGACAGGATCGGCTGTGCAATGAGACCGTTTCCGCGCTCGTCATGCACGGCGCAGGGAAGCTCAGAACGCTTCTCGTCTTTCCCTCGATCTTCAAAGGAACGCACGTGAAGCATAAAAGGATGTGCGAGGTGCTGCGCGGACGCATCATCACGGTCACATTCGACCGTCCGGCGCCGCTGCAGATCGACGGCGAAACTTTTTTGAATATCACGGGCTACACTGTCCGCGCACCGCAAGTCACAGATGAAACACAGTACGATTGAACACGGGCGTCTGCATACTTTCGGTGTGCGCGTGTTGACCGGTGCGCTTTTGAGCGCAACGATCATATTGCTGCTGCTTGCGTCGTCGCATCCGTATGTGATCGAGACGGCGGCTGCTGTCCTCGGCGTGATCGGCGTCTATGAAATTTTGCACGCCGCGGGGCAGGCCGATTCATGGGCGGTCACATCGTTTGCAATGCTTGTCGCTGCGCTTCTGCCGTATGTGCCGATCCCAAAGTATGCTTACGCGATGACTCTGCTCTATCCGATCGGGCTGATCGGTTCGGTTCTTTTGATCCTGTTCATGCAAAAGGTATCGCTGAAAAAGGACGGACTGCTGATGCTTTGCTGCCTTTGGACGGTGTTTCTTTGGCGCTGTGCGCCTGCACTGCGTGCGTGTAAAGACGGGCTCTTCTGGCTGTCGGCGTCGGTCATCGCCGCCGAGGGCAATGACATTTTCGCATACTGTGTCGGCTCTGCACTCGGCAAGCATCCGCTTTGTCCCGCGATCAGCCCGCATAAAACGGTCGAAGGGTGGATCGGCGGTATTCTCGGCACGGTCGTTCTTGCGGTTGCGCTGTTTTTCTTTCTGCAATCTTCGGTTGTGTTTCCGATCGGATTTGTCGAAACCTTGCTATTTGCCCTTTGCTGCGCTATGTTAGGCTCGGTCGGCGATCTGTTTTTCTCCGCCTGCAAGCGGATTCTCGGCGTCAAGGATTTCGGCAACTGCCTGCCCGGACACGGAGGCATCCTCGACCGGATGGACAGTCTTTTGTTTGCGCTGCCTGTCGCGCTGCTTTGGGCAACGTATTCGCATGCAGGCTTCTGACAGATTTCGAGAGGGCAGGAAGTATATGGAGAATACCGTACAGAGGAAAACCTATTTCTATCGGGTCATGCACGCAATTGCGCGCATGATATTTCCGAGCGCGACAACAACCTATACAGAACCGCCGGACGATCATCCCGCCGTCTTTGTCTGTAACCATGCGGCAATGTGCGGGCCGGTCATGATGACGCTGTACTTCGGTCGCCCCCACAAGACGTGGGCAATCCACTGCGCATTGGATTGCTCTCTTTCCGTCCGGTATGCCTATCACGATGTGTTTTTCGGCAACAGCCGCCACGTCAAATGGTTCTGGCGGATGCTGTCAAAACTTGTTGGGCGCGCCGTTCCGACGCTCTTGAACCAATCCGGCACGATCCCCGTCTATCATGACCACAGAATCGTCAAAACGCTGCGTGACAGTCTCACAGCACTGACAAGCGGCGAAGATCTGGTGATCTTTGCGGAATCGCCGCAGTGCTTTTCTCCGTATGTGAACGAGCTGCAGCCGGGCTTTGCCGATCTCGGGCGCTCTTATTTTCGGAGAACCGGAGAGTGTCTTCGCTTTTATCCCGTCTATCTCGAAAAGAAGCATCGACTGATCTCCGTCGGCTGCCCGATTGCCTACGATCCCACCGAGCAGCCGGACGAACAGCGCATGAAGGTCAGCGCATATCTTCGCGACGAGATCGACCGCTTGGGGCGCTCCGCACCGAAGCATGATCCCGTTCCGTTCCTGCCGCCCCGCTGGTACGCCGCCTACGGCATGTACGAGCATGATTTTCAGAAATATTGGGAAATGATCGAGCAAGAATGCGTTGTGTGATGTACATATGGTCGGCGCAGTCCTCCTTTCCTCAGAAGTCCTTTGAATGTGTGCAGTACAACGATGCTGTTGGACAGATGGTCTGTCATGTTTGTCATTTTCAGTTACCTCCGTGATAAAATAATGATGCGGCTATCCGCCGAAAGAATATCTCCTTTCCGATAGCCGCAATATTCTTCTTTTTACCACAGGAAGGTCATCTCGCAGCTATTCTGTAGTAGTGGTTAAATACCACCCTTTTCAGAATAGCTGTTAACAGCCTATTCTTTCTGATTTTCATGAGTTGTCATTCTAAGCCGCGCTGCCTCTGCTCTGTCATTCTGAGCCGGCGATGCCTCTGCTCTGTCATTCTGAGCCGCAGGCGAAGAATCTCCACGGATGCGCAGCCCGTCAAAGAGGCGTCTCTCGCGCCGTTACCAGAGCCACTGCGTCATCGCGATTCCTGCCGCGCAGCTCAATGCGTTCGCAACGACGGTAAACAGCACGATGCGCTTTGTGCTGTATCTGCCGCGGTACTTTCTGCGATAGAACAGGATTTCGATCAACACCGCCAGCGCCTCGAGAATCGCAAGCGCAATCCAATACCCCACGGAATCGCCTCCGAGGAACGCCGCCGCAATTCGCAAAACAATGTTCATCGCGGGATTTGTGATGAGGTTCGCAATGACGACGTAGCGGTACGGCTTCATGCCGAAGCAGAGGCCGGTCAGAAATTCGATCAGCAGCGTCAGCGCAAGCGCGCCCAGAATCGGACCGATCACCACTGCCGCTAAACCGTACACGATATCCCCCAACAACGAATACTTCAACGCGCCGGTTCGGTCTCTCAGTTCGTTTGTCTTTCCGTTATATTCAAAAACCGGAAGCTTCGGACCGGAGATCGGATCAATCGGAAGGACGTTCGAACGCACAACCGTTCCGTCCGGATATGTCGCCTCCACGCAGAGCTGCGTATCGCTCTTCTCGCAGCGTGCCGAAAAGTTGTCCAAACGGTATTCGCCCACCGTACAAACGTTGCCGTATTGATCCGGATGGAATACGCCGTCTTCTCCCGCGAACAGAGCCCGAAGCGTTGTCCCCGCTTCCAGATTCTTATAATACACTTCAACGTGCGACGGGTCGGGCGCAGGGGAGTTGGCGCTCGCCGTGCCCGGCAGCAACAGCAGGACGCAGAGCGCAAGCACGAGAATCCAAAGACGTTTCTTCATGGCGGTCTCCCTTCGTTTTTTCTTAATTATAATACGAGTTTCAGCGGTTGTCCATCCATGGACTCCATCCGGGGATTTCCCGCCGGGAAATCTGCCTCCGATCTTCATTCTCATGCTTCACGCTTCCTTTGCAAATATATCCTTGCTGTCCCATAAAAGGCCTTTTCTTTTCGCGTTCTCTATGGTATACTGTCCATATTCGAACATTTGTTCGAATTATTCCGCAAAAGAAAGGAGCTTTGGTATGAGAATGACAGATTGGAAACGACTTGCGGAACAGGAGTGCTACCGGTATCGCGACAACCTTGCGTATGTGCAGGGGGTGCTGGACGCCGGGAGCACCGCCGGCGAGCGCATGTACCGCTGTGCAAAGTGGGTGCTCGCCGTAGAATATGCAAAGGAATACTTAGAAAAGTACGCGCCGCTGAAGGCACGGTTTTTCAACGAGCTGTACGGCATCGACAAACCGCTGCGCCGTCGCTGCGAAAAGAAGTCGATCACGGCGCTGAGTCTCAGTCTGCACACGGATCGCTCGACGCTCTACAAATGGAAGAGCGAAGCGCTGACGCTGGTGGTCTTGGGCGCGGTGCAAGCCGGTGCGCTGCAGCCATACGGAGGAGGTGCATCCAACCCGTAACGGAATGCAATATGCAATCCGTAAACCGTCCATAGCCTCTATTCTGCACGTACGATCGCAAATATTTGAACGATTTATGAATTATTCATTGAGTATTCAAGCGAGCTATACCGCATATGCAGGAAGG
>CALFIV010000077.1 GCA_937877295.1 uncultured Clostridia bacterium | reverse complement strand
GCGCGCGCCTTCCGCCGTGCTTTTCGTCAGCATCGGCGTTTCGATCTCGAGGAAGCCGTTTTCCGCAAAGTACGCATGCGCGATCCGCGTGATTTCGTTGCGCATCATGAGGTTTCTCTGCATGCACGGACGGCGAAGGTCCAGATAACGGTACTTCAGACGCAACAGCTCGCCTGCGTTGCAGTCGTCGCTCGTGTCGATCGGCGGCGTTTCGGCGGCGCTCAGGATCTTGAATTCTTTCACCTTCACCTCGACCTCGCCGGTCTTCATGTTCGGATTGATCATATTGCCGGTACGCGCTTCGAGAACGCCTCTGACCGCCAATACATATTCGGAACGGATCGTGCTCGCGCGCTCGAAATCCTCTGCGCTCAGCGTCGACGAGTCGAACACCACCTGCATCAATCCCGTGCGGTCTCTCAGCTGCACAAAGATCAGTGCGCCGAGGTCGCGGCGGACGTTTGTCCACCCCATCAGCGTCACGATTCTGCCGACGTCTTCCCTGCCGAGTTCCGTGCAGTAGCACGTACGTTTCCAACCGCTCAAAAATTCTCCCATACTGACACCTTCTTATACATTTTCTGCTATCGCCTTCGCGTCCAGCCGGACCGTCGTTTCGCTGCGGTCGGTCATCGAACGGAGCGTTGCGACGCCTTGTTCCAGTTCCTCTTCACCGATGACCAGCGTATATTTTGCGCCCGTCTTGTCGGCATACTTCATCTGCGCCTTGACGCTGCGGTCCATCAGATCGACGTCGACCGAGACGCCCAAAGCCCGAAGCTCCCTTGCCAGCACAAAGCACTTGTCCTTTGCCGCCTGTCCGAGCCCGATCAGCATGACCTGATAGCGCACGGGCTTCGGAATGTTCACGCCGAGCTTGTCCATGATCAGCAGCAGACGTTCCATGCCCAGTCCGAAGCCAACCGCGGGCATTTCCGGACCGCCGAGCTCCTTGATCAGCCCGTCGTAGCGTCCGCCGCCGCACAGCGTACCCTGCGCGCCCGGCATACCGGATACGATCTCAAACACCGTCTTGGTATAATAGTCGAGACCGCGCACAAGCATCGGGTCGATCTCATAACGGATGCCCGCAAGATCCAACAGTCTTGTAAGCTCGTCCATATGCGCGCGGCAGTCGTCGCAGATGTAATCCATCGTATGCGGCGCATCCTTGACGATCTCCTTGCAGGTATCGACCTTGCAGTCGAGGATGCGCAGCGGATTTGTCTCATACCGCGTCTTGCATGTCTCGCACAGCTCCTCGTAACGCCCGCCGAGATATTCCTTCAGCGCATGCTGATAGCGGCCGCGGCACTTCGGGCAGCCGATGCTGTTCAGCTTGATCGTAAGGTCGGAGCAGCCGAGCGTCTCGAAGATCTCGGACGCAATTGAAATGACCTCTGCGTCCGCCGCGGGACTCGGCGTGCCGAAGATCTCAACGCCGAACTGGTGATGCTCACGAAGCCGTCCTGCCTGCGGACGCTCATAGCGGAACACCGGGCAGTAGAGATAGTACATCTTGGTCGGCTGCGCTTCGGAGAACAGTCCGTTTTCCACAAACATGCGCACCGCGCCCGCCGTACCCTCGGGCTTTAAGGTGATGCTGCGATCGCCCTTGTCGGTGAACGTGTACATTTCCTTCTGCACGATGTCGGTCGTGTCGCCGACGCCGCGCAAAAACAGCTCGGTGTGCTCG
>CALFIV010000076.1 GCA_937877295.1 uncultured Clostridia bacterium | reverse complement strand
CCGCCCAACCGTCCTCGAAGATCGCATAGCTTGCGTGCAGGTTCATCTTGGGCTTGCCGGGGATCAGCGACAAAACTTTGTCGAGATCCTGCATCAATTCCTCGGGCGTTCTCGCTCTGCCGGGGTAGTTTCCGGTCGTCTGAATGCCGCCGGTCAGGGGTTTATTCGGATCGGTATCGAAGCCGCGCACGTCGTCGCCCTGCCAGCAATGCAGGGACACCGGAACGGTCTTCAACGTCTCGATCGCCTGTTCGACGTCCACGCCGTATGCGGCGTATTGCTTCTTTGCATCCTGAAAGCTCATTTTGTTTCCTCCGTTTTCCGTAGAATTCTGCAGGGGTTCCCGACCGCGATTACGTTGCCCGGAATATCCTTTGTAACGACGCTGCCCGCGCCGATGATCGTGTTGTCGCCGATCGTGACGCCCGGCAGAAGGATCGCGCCTGCGCCGATCCAGCAGTTTTTGCCGACATGCACCGGCAGATTGTATTGCAAGCCCTGTTCACGCTGCGCATGATCGATCGGATGCGCCGCGGTCGCGATCGTGACGTTTGGTCCGATCAGTGTGTAATCGTCCACATAGATGTGCGTATCGTCAACACAGGTCAGGTTGAAGTTTGCATAGACCCGCTTTCCGAAGTGGCAGTGCCGTCCGCCGAAGTTCGCATGAAACGGCGGTTCGATGTAACAGCCCTCTCCGATCTCCGCAAACATATCTTTCAGCAGTTCCCATCGCCTTGCGGCTTCGCCCGGACGTGTTTGATTGTAATCGTACAATTTTTCAAGGCACATGGTCTGGATCGCAGCGATCTCAGGATCGTCCGGCGGATAAACTTCGCCCGTATGCAGCTTTTCAATCATCTTTGTGTCTCCCTTTGGATTTTCAGATTACCCAATGCCGTCGCTTCGATCGGCAGGGCAATGACGGTTTTGCCGGTCGCTTCCTCAGTCAGACGGTTCAAGAACGCGTTCTTTGCCCCGCCGCCGACAATGTACAGTTTATCATAACACATTCCTGTGTTGTGTTCCAGTTCTTCGATTGCGGTTTTGTAAGACAGCGCAAGCGAACGGTATGCGCAGCGAAAGTAGTCGCCGACCGACGCGGGCTTTGCACAAAGCGCTGCATCGAATGCTTCTGTCATACGTTTCGGCGCAAGGAATGCCGCATCATTGGCGTCGACGGTTTCATCGAAACGGCTGTGTTCGGCTTCCTCCGTGATCTCATTCCACGGTGTTTCGGGACAGAGTTCGTCACGCAGTCGGTTGACCAGCCACATGCCCATGATGTTCTTCTGGTAGCGCGTGTAGCCGACGCCGCCCTCGTTCGACCAGTTGGCAGATCGGCTCGCCTCGTCCGTGATCGGGCGCGGGGACTTGACGCCCAAAAGACTCCATGTGCCGCTGGAAATGTAGGGACTTCCGAGATCGTTCAGAGATCCTTCGCTTCGCTCAGGATGACACGAAGATGTCGGTGAATCCATCGGGATGCCCTCGACTGCGGAGGCGGTGTCGTGCGTAGCACAGAGCCTGACCTTGATTCCGTTATAGGTGCCGATCACGGTTCCGGGGCTTTGGAGAGCACCGAACAGATGCTTCGGCAAGCCGAGCGCTGCAATGATTTCGGGATCGAACGCGCCGGTCTTTGCATTCACCATTCCACCGGTGGTGGCGTTGGTGTACTCATGCGATTTCGCACCGCAAAGTCGATACATCAGATATTCCGGAATCATAAGGAAATCCGTCACGCCGTCAAGCCGCCCGGCGACCTTATCCGCATACAGTTGATAGACCGTATTGAACGGCTGAAACTGGATGCCGGTGCGCCGATACAATTCCGCAAACGGCATGCTTTCATGCACCGCTTCGATCGCGTCGTTGGTGCGATTGTCACGGTACGCATAGACCGGAAGCACCGGTTCATCTCCGTGCATGAGCACATAATCCACGCCCCACGTGTCGATCGACAGCGATTCGATCTCGAACTCCGCCTGCGCCTTTTCGATGCCCGTTCTGACATGCGAAACAAGCGCCTCAATATCCCAACAGAGATGACCGCTCTGCTCGGTCACGCTGTTCGGAAAGCGGTAGACCTCTTTTGTTTGCAGCGCGCCGTTTGCCGTCGCCGACGCCTGTCCGAAGAGCGCATCGACAGGGATTTGCCCCAAACGTGCGCCGTTCGGGAGCAGGCTGAATCTGCTTCGCAACGCAAACGGCAGCGCAAGCCGAAGCCAGACGGCGGACCAGAGCAGACCGAGGTACCGTTTCGGAAGCTTGTGCAGCACCGTCCGCAGCATCAGCGTCCCAAGTATGAACAAACCGCCCCGCAAGCTGTTTTCCAACAGCATTGCAAACGCCGCGTTCATCGGTTTTCACCGTCCCGGTCCAACAGAGCCTGCAGCTGCTCACGCTCCTGCTCCGTCAGCCGGCCGCCGCCGGTAAACGCTGCGAGAAAGGCCGGCAGCGAGCCGCCGAACGTCGCTGCAACGTATTGCCTGCTGTGCTGCGTATAGAACATCTCGCGGGACATTTTCGATGTGACCGTGCCGTTGTTGTTCTCGAATAAGCCTTTGTCGCACAGACGCTTCAGCACGGTGTGCGTCGTCGTGCGCTTCCACCGGAAATGCTCTGCGCACACATGCACCAATTCCGAAGAGGACACCGGCTCACGCTCCCAGATCAGGCCTGCAAACTTTGCCTCAATGATTCCAAGCTGCAATTCAGACATATGCAATGCTCCTTTCAGACTACATCCGGTAGTCTCATATACAGACTACTATGTATAGTCTCGTTTGTCAAGGCCTTCCCGTCCTTTGGCGCGGATGATTTTGTATTTCGGCTATGAAAAGGCAAGAAACTGTCTGAAGAAAAAGGCGTCGGGTTTTCAACCCAACGCGCTTCCTAAAGGGACTCAGTTTTGCCCGTAATAGGCGTTCTTTCCGTGCTTGCGCAGATAGTGCTTGTCCAGAAGCGTCTGCGGCATGGGCTGCCAATCCGGATTCAGGATCATCGCGTGCCAATCCATAAACGCGACCTCTTCCATGACGACGGCGTTGTGAACCGCCTCCTCCGCATCCTTTCCCCATGCGAAAGGACCGTGGGAAAACACCAGAACGCCGGGAACGGCAATCGGATCGAGCGTGCGGAACGTTTCGACGATCACCTTGCCGGTCTGCTTTTCGTATTCGCCGCGAATCTCCGTCTCCGTCATCGGCCGCGTGCAGGGAATCTCTCCGTAAAAATAATCGCCGTGGGTTGTGCCGAGCGCGGGTATCGGCTTCCCCGCCTGCGCAAATGTGGTCGCCCAGCGGGAATGCGTGTGGACGATCCCTCCGCATTCCGGAAACGCCTTATAGAGTTCGAGGTGCGTCGGGGTGTCGGAGGACGGTTTCCATTTGCCTTCGACGACCTTCCCGTCCAGATCGACCACGACCATATCCGCCTCCGTCATTTGCTCATAGGGCACGCCGGAGGGCTTGATGACGACGAGACCGCTTTCCCGGTCGATGCCGGAAACATTGCCCCACGTGAACGTGACCAGACCGTGCTTCGGCAAAAGAAGATTGGCTTTTGTGACTTGTTTTTTCAATGATTCCAGCATTCGATTCTTCCTCCTTAAACTTTGTATCGGCATTCATCCGTCATCCTTCGCGCGCTTCACCGCCGTATTCACGATCCAGCAGCGCGCGGAAGCGTTTACAGACGTCCTTCGGAGTCTCTCCGTCCGGCTTGTACCAGAACTCCGTTACGAACCTGCGGACGCCGATCTCCCGGGCGGTGCGGATCGCCGCCGGAAAATCGACATGCCCCGTCCCGTAGGGAATCTCCCGAAAGTGACCGGGGCAGGTTTCCTTCAGATGCAGGGCGGCGATCGATCCGGCGCCGAGACGCAGGTCGGCGATCGGGTCCGCGCCCGACTTCACGCAGGCGTTGGTGGTGTTGCCGATGTCCGGATACAGACAGAGATAGGGAGATCGGATCCGTTCGACATAGCGCATGCCCTTTTCCACCGTATTCATAAAGTCGTTTTCCATGGTTTCGAACCCGAGCTGTAC
>CALFIV010000075.1 GCA_937877295.1 uncultured Clostridia bacterium | reverse complement strand
TGATAGCGCGTTTCGATCGCGACCTGATCGCCGCAGGTGATTCCCAAGGCTTCAACGTCGGCGCGGGAATGCACGTCCTCGTCGAGCAGCAGGACCATGTTGGTATCGAGATCCATCGGTGCTTCCTTTTCGTCGGGGCTCATCAGGTGCACGCTCGGGTTCTTGCGGCGCACGACGCCGGTGTAGACCTTTCCGTTTCTCGCATGCACGCGGCAGTTCCAGTCAAGCGCGTAATACGGATGCACGCCGCCGACCTTGATGACGGCAAGCGTTCCGTCGGCATTGATTTGACGTATCATCAGGCCGATCGCGTCCACATGCGCGGCGATCGTCACGGGATTGCCGCGGCCGCCGAGTTCGATGCGCACGCCGCCCTTATTGAGCTGCACGGCTTCAAAGCCCATGCGCTTCGCCTCTTTGAGCAGGTATTGATCCATCTCGACAAAGAAGCCTGTCGTGCTGTCGATCGCCATCAGATCGCGCAGCGTCTGTTTCAATTGATTCATAAACCCTCCGTCAGTTTGCGGACTTTACCTTTATCCACGCATCGTTGAATACGCTCACAAAATCACCGAGGTCATGGTAGACTTCGCAACGATCCCAAACGTCCTGCGGCGGATTGTAGGTTTCATCCTCCGTGTATTCCGCATCCAGCCGTTCCATAGCGGCTGCATTCGGGGTCGAGTAATAGATATATTCTGTGTTGCGCGCCGCAAGGTTGCCGTCGTTCAGGAAGTTGATAAACGCATGCGCCGCCTCAACGTTCTTGGCGCTCTTCAGAATGACCGTATTGTCGAACCAGATGTTGCTGCCTTCCTTCGGAACGACGTATGCGAGGTCCTCGTTCTGGCTGATCGCGTCCATTGCGTCGCCGGAATAAACGACCGCAAGCGCAGCAGTGCCGTTGACAAGAGAGGAACGCATGTTGTCCGTACCGAACCCCTTGCGAATCGGTGCCTGCTCAATCAGCTTGTCGCGCGCCGCTGCAACTTCATCCGCATTGCGGGTGTTCATGTCGTAGCCGAGATACTTCAGCGTAATGCCGATCGTGTCGCGTCCGATGTCGTACATCCAGATCTGACCGGCATACTTTTCGTCCCAGAGAACGCCCCAGCTGTCCACGGGCTCGTCGACCATCTTGGTGTTATAGAGAATACCGACGGTGCCCCACATGTAGGGGATGGAATACTTGTTGCCCGGATCGAACTTATCGGAGATCTCCAACATTTTCGGATCAATGTTCTTTGCGTTCGGGATCTTCGAATAATCCAGCGGCAGCAGCATGTCCTCACGGATCATTTGCTCGATGCAGTAGTCAGACGGAATGCAGATGTCGAACGCCTGATCCGCAGTGCGGAGCTTGATCATCATTTCCTCGTTGCTGGGGATTTCCACATAATTGATGTGAACGCCCGTTTCCTCTTCAAAGATCGTAATCAGCTCGGGGTCGATATATTCGCCCCAGCTCATCACGTTCAACTCGCCGCCGATCGTATCATACTGATCGCCATCGGAAAAGCTGTAATCGACTTCCTCCTCACTCGATGCACATGCCGCGCATCCTAAGATCATAATGCCCACAAGCAGTACCGCAAGACATTTTTTCATTTTGCAATTCCTCCTTTATCTTTTAACCTGACTTTTTTATTCTGAACTTCATATTCCCGTTCCTTCGCAAGTCTGCGGACGTTGACCGCAATCAGCATTGTCACCAGCGGGATGAAGATGACCGTCGCAAGTGCGGGATTTACCCCCCTCGTCACGCGAGCGGAAGAGTAGATATATGTCGAAAGCACCTTCGTATGATTCGAAACAAAGTAGCTGACGACGAAATCATCCAGCGACATAGTCAGCGCCATAATGAATCCGGTCGAAATGCCCGGCATGATATCGGGAATGACCGCCTTCAAAAGCGCTTTCAGCGGTGAGCACCCCAGATCCAGCGCGGCTTCATACAGCATATCGGAACTCTGTTTCAACCGCGGCAGAACCGAGAAGATCACGTACGGGATGCTGAACGAGATATGCGCGATCAAAAGGCTCGGCACGTCGCCGATCCGAACGTTGATCTTCGTGAGCAGCGAGTTGATGAACACGAACAGCATCATGAACGTGATGCCCGTAACGAGGTCCGGATTGACCATCGGGAGCTGCGAAACCGACAGCACCGCCGTGCGCGTGCGTTTCTTCATGGAGTTGATACCGATCGCTGCCGCCGTACCAATGATCGTCGCGACGACGCTCGAGATTCCCGCAACGAGAAGCGTCGTTTTCAGCGCGTCGCCGGCGTCGCCTGCAAAGACAGTGCCGTAGTTTTCGAACGTGAATCCGTTCCATTTTCCGAGGTTGGAGTAGGAAATATGCCGCCCCGAGCCGAAATCATTGAACGAGAACACGATCAGATAGATGATCGGCAGATACAGGAACAGCAGCATGACGCCGAGATACACGTATTTCAGGGAACGACCGAACCGTTTCACAGAATGCTGCCCCCTTCCTTATCCTTGTCAAAATGGTTCATGATCAGCGTACTGATCATGACGCACACGAGCAGGATCAGCGCCAGCGTGCTTCCGACCGAGAAGTCCGTACCGGATGCCGCATTCGTATGGATGAACTGCTGCTCAATCTCATTGCCGTAAAGCTGATAGTTGCTGTTTCCGATCAGGACCGGCACCGTAAACGCTGTGATCGCCGGAACGAACACCATTGTGATGCCGGAAACGATGCCCGATATGGAGAGCGGCAGCACGACCCGGAAAAAGGTCGTGACGCCGTTCGCGCCGAGATCGCGGGACGCTTCGATCAGGTTCTTGTCAAGCTTCGAAAGTGAGTTATAAAGCGGAAGAACCATAAACGGCAAAAAGTCATAGACCAGAACGACCAGAACCGCGCTGAGCGTTCCGGTCATCGGTTTGAGACCGAGCATCTTCGGAAGCGCATACTCGAGAATCGCATACCACGAATACGTGCGCAGAACGAAGTTCATCCACATCGGCACGAAGAACAGAATCGAGATAAACCCCGCGACCGATTTCTTCATGTTCGAAAGGATATACGCGATCGGATAACCCAGAAGCAGGCAGATCACGGTTGTGGTGAGCGCAATCAGGATGCTCCGAAGCAGCGTGTGCCAGTAACCGAGATTTTTCAACGTTTTCACGAAGCTCTCAGCCGTCCACTGTCCGCCCACATTGAACGCATAGTAGAAGATGAACAGCATCGGCGCAGCGATGAACAGGATCATCCACACAATATACGGATAAGCAAAGTATTTTCGCTTCATGCCCCTTCCCTCTTATTCTTCGCGCGAGACGCCTTCGGTCTTTTCGGCTTCTTCGTCCGCCTCGTCGTCCTTTTTGGTCAGCTCCAGCTTGTCGGCGTCGACTAAGATGCCGACCTCCTCGCCGTCCTCCATAAAGTCCGCGGTATGCGCAATCCAGTCGTTTTCCTCGCAGGAAACGGTGATCTCATAGTGCGTTCCGAGGAACATGCACGCCTTGACCGTACCGGTGAGTTTGGCATCCTGCGGCGCAACGATCTGCACGTTTTCAGGCGCGATGCGGACAATCGCGATCTCTTTGTTCTCGTAATCCTCGAGCCCGTCGCACGGGAATGCGACGTCGTCGATATAGATATCGCCGTCGCCCGGCCAGACCTCGGCGTCGAAGATGTTGTTAGAGCGCGTCTTTTTCATGATGTGGATCGCATCCGGCAGGATCTGAATGCCGACCCGCTGCCCCACCGGCGCAAAGTCGGTCGTGTGCACGACCCATTCGTAGCCGCCGCAGTCCACGCAGATCTCGTAGTGCACGCCCATGAACACGACGGACGCGACCGTGCCGACGACACGCGCCTTTTCAACCGGAACGATGTCGATGTCCTCCGGACGCACGACCGCGTCGACCTCGACGTTCTTGCCGAAGCCCGCGTCCACACAGCGATACACGACGCCGTTCATGCGGACCTTGTAGTCCTCAAGCATGAGTCCCGGGACGATATTGCTCTCGCCGATGAAGTCCGCGACGAACGGATTCTTCGGCTCGTTGTAGATATCGGTCGGCTTGCCGATCTGCTGGATGACGCCGTCCTTCATGACGACGATCGTATCCGACATGGTCAGCGCTTCCTCCTGATCGTGCGTGACGTAGATGAACGTGATGCCAAGCTGGCGCTGCATGCGTTTCAGCTCGACCTGCATCTCCTGACGAAGCTTCAGATCCAGCGCGCCGAGCGGTTCGTCCAACAGCAGAACCTTCGGTTCGTTGACCAGCGCGCGCGCAATCGCCACACGCTGCTGCTGACCGCCGGAAAGCTGATCGATCCAGCGCTTGCCGTAGCCCTCAAGGTTGACGAGCTTCAGCATCT
>CALFIV010000074.1 GCA_937877295.1 uncultured Clostridia bacterium | reverse complement strand
TCTGATCGTGACTGGAGTTCAGGCGTGTGCTCTTCCGATCTGACGGCGGCCGACGCCGCGCTGATTCTGCGCACGGTCGTCGGACTGTCCTATCTGAACGCGCCGATGCGCGCCGCTGCGGATATCAATCGCGACGGAGCGGTCTCGGCGGCCGATGCGGCAAAGATTCTGCGCATTGTGGTACAACTGGAATCGGAGGAAGAATCGAATTGAAAACGAAATCATTTCGAATAAGCATATGCATCCTTCTGCTCGCGTGCATGATCGCGGGTTTGTTCGGCTGCGGTCTCGGCGAAGAAACGTCGGGAAAGACGATCGTCATCAGCGAGGTGGTCACGAGCAACGGCGAAAGCTACGCGGACGAAACCTACGGCTCGCCGGACTGGATTGAGCTGCATAACGCGTCCGATGCGCCGGTCAGCCTGTTCGGCTGGAGCATTACGGACAATGTCAAGAACGGCGACAAGGCCTGCATTCTGCCGGATGTTACAATCCCTGCTGGCGGATATCTTGTACTGCTTGCGACAAAGCAGCATAAGACCGATGAAAAGGCATGGGACGGGCAGGAACCGATCTGCCTCGGGTTTTCGCTGAAGGCGGCAGGCGAGACGCTCGTTCTGGTCGATCCGTACATGCAGATGGTTGAAGAGATTGAGATTCCTGCGCTTGCGCGCGACATTTCCTATGCGCGACGCAGCAACGGTACATTCGGTTACTGCGCTGTTCCGACGCCCGGCGCGGCAAACGGCGGCAGCATCACCGATACGCCGCCCGAACCGGCAAAGGAAGCGGATGCGGTTACCGGCATCGTGATCAGCGAGGTCTCTTCGCGCAATACGCTGTACCCGTGCGGTGGGTGCGACTCGTGCGACTGGGTGGAGCTGCGCAATCTGAACGGAGAGGACATTTCGCTCGACGGGTTCACGCTCTGTGACGATCCGAGCGATTTCGACGACGAGAATCTTTCGGGCGTGCTGCCCGCAAACGGGTATCTGACAGTCTTCTGCTGCAAGGACGACTGCGCCACGAAGGACGAGCACGTCTGCGTCAAGCTCGGCGTGAGCCGCTACGGCGATCATCTGTATCTGTATGACAATCACGGCAACGAGATCACAACGCTGGAAGTGCCAGAGATGTCCGCAAAGGATGTGACGTACGCGCAGCGCGAGGACGGCACATACGGCTACTGCATGACGCCCACGCCGGGACAGGCGAACGCGGCGGAGATCCTCGACGAGCCGCCGGCTGCCGCAGCGGAAGAACCGGACGGCGGAGACGATCTGCCGGAAACAACGGTCGATCCGACGCTGAACGCCAAGCGCCCGGAAACGGTGCGTATCAGCGAGGTTCTTCCGAAGAACGCGTACAGCATTGCGGATCGCGACGGCGACCGCAGCGATTGGGCGGAGCTGTATAACGGCACGGACAGCGCGCTTTCGCTCGACGGATGGTATCTGTCGGACAATCCGAAAAACCTCGAGAAATGGGCGTTCCCGTCCAATGTCACGATCCCTGCGCACGGCTACGTGCTGGTCTTCCTTTCGGGCAAAACCGCGGAATCGGGCGAGCTGCACGCAAGCTTTTCCCTGACGGAGGGAGAGACATTCTTCCTATATTGCAGGGCGGACCAGCGGCTGGACTGGGTGACGATCCCGACGCTTGCCGACAATGTTTCGATCGGGCTGGATGAAAACGACGAACAGGTCTATTATCGCTACCCGACGCCGATGTCTCCGAACGGTCACGCGGAGAAGAATGCGGAGACGTTCGGTTTTTTTCCTTCTGACGGCGTGTACATCTCAGAGGTATGCGCCATTCACGACCAGGGAAGCAATGAGGCGGACTGGATTGAACTCTACAACGGCGGCACGGAATCCGCGTCGCTGGACGGCTGGTATCTGAGCGATTCGGCCGACAATCTCCGGAAATACCGGATCGCGTCGCTGTCCGTTGATGCAAAGGGATACGCGGTCGTCGACACGGACAAAAGCTCGTTCGGCATCAGTCCGGGCGGCGAGACGCTCTATCTGTCCGATCCCGACGGCGTCGTGCGAGACGTATTCGAAACCGGTGTGCAGCGCGTCGGCATGACGAGTGGACGCGTGGAAGGCGACGCAAGCGTGCGGCGCGTGTTCTTCGCCAAAAAGACCAAGGGCGCGCCGAACAACGCGGAGCATTATCGGGGCTATGCGAGCGAGCCGACCTTTTCGGTTACGGCGCTTTATCAGACCGAGCCGTTTTCGCTGACACTGTCCTCGCTCGATCCGAGCGCATCGATCTACTATACCACCAACGGCAGCGAGCCGAATCAGGGCAGCAAGCTCTATACCGAACCGATCGCAATCTCCAAAAACACCGTTGTCCGCGCGATCGCCGTTTCGGACGGACTCCTGAACAGCGAGATCGTCACATATCACTATCTGTTTACAGAGCCGCACACCGTACCGGTCGTCTGTATCGCGCTTGCGCCGGACGACTTCAAGACGGTTTATAACGTTACGGTCCATCGGGATATCAAGGGAACGGAACGCAAGGCGTTCTTCAACTATTACGAAAGCGACGGCAAGATCGGCGTCTGCTTCCCGGCGGATCTGAAATGCAAGGGGCAGGGTACGCTGAAGTACAAGCAAAAGTCGTTCTCCGTACATATGCGCGGAAAGTACGGCATGAGCAAGCTCGAATATCCGCTGTTCCCGAATTACCCCTATACGACATTCGGCGCGCTGAATCTCAGAAACGGCGGACAGGATCAGGACAGAAGCCGGTTCATCGATTCATTCGTTTCGCGCATGAGTATCGGCATGAACGTGGAGGTTGCGAACTCGCGCTGTACCGCCGTCTACATCAACGGTACGTATTACGGCGTGTATGAGCTCGGCGAGGACCTCAACGCCGATTTTCTCGAAACGCATTACGGCGCTGACAAGGACAAGGTCGATCTGGTACGCTACAACGGCGACGTTGCCACGCACGGCTCGAGCAAGGAATTTGTTGCGCTGCGCAACAGCATGAAGAAGGCGAACCTGTCTTCGGACGAAGCGTACGCGGCGTTCCTCGAACAGGTGGACGAGGACTATTACATCGACTATCTGATCGCGCGAACCTACGCGTGCGATACGGATATGATCAACCAAAAGCATTGGCGGGTCAACGACGGCTCAATCAAGTGGCGGCCGCTGCTGTTCGATATGGATCTGTGCTTCCGCAGTTCCACCCGCGTGGATGTGTTCGACAAATATTTTTCCAACAAGCCGGTGGTGTCGCCGCACGGCTATGAATCGGTGTTCTATCTGTCCTACGCGCTCAATACAAACAAGGGCTTTCAACAGAAATTCGTCGAACGCTACGTGGAGATCCTGTACACGCAGTACGACACGGAAAGGCTTCTGAGTCTGCTCGACGAAATGGTCGAGGAGTACAAAGCAGAGATGCCGCGGCAGATCGCAAAGTGGGGTACGCCTTCCTCTATGAGCCGCTGGGAGAGCTATGTGGACGGACTGCGCTCGTTCATCCGGGCGAGACGGGACGTTATGATCGCGAAGCTGAAAAAGAACTACAAGATCTCCGACAGCGACATGAACGCGTTGATCGCAAAGTATCAGCACTGACGGAGGAGACAAACTTCGTGGGATGTTAAGAAAGTGCTGTCATTCTGAACCGAAGGTGAAGAATCTCCGGACGCAAGTTTGAAAAAACATTGGGTTACAAGATGTTTTCGTTTTGAGATTCTTCGCCGCTCCGTTCCTCAGGATGACACCGGAGGCTTTCTTAACATTCCTTTTTTTCATAGTTTTCTTGCATCGGACGCCTTGACATGATATAATACATTGATATTTTGCGGGGAGGCATGCATGCGCATCTTGGGAATTGACCCGGGCTACGCGATCATGGGCTACGGCGTGATCGAAAAGAACGGGCAATCGATCGTTCCGGTCGATTTCGGCGTGGTGGAAACCGACAAAAGCGCGCCGTTTCCGGAAAGGCTTGAGCGGCTGTATCTCGGCACGCGGCAGCTTTGTGAACTCTATAAGCCCGATATGGCGGCGTTTGAGGAGCTGTTCTTCTACCACAACATTACAACGGCGATTTCGGTCGGTTCTGGACGCGGCGTGGCGCTTTTGGGCGTGCAGCAGTTCGGCATCCCGATGTATGAATTCACGCCGATGGAGATCAAGCAGTCGGTCTGCGGAAACGGACATGCGGACAAAAAGCAGGTCCAGCAGATGATCCGCGTACTGCTGTCGCTGAAAACCGAGCCGAAGCCGGACGACGCTGCGGACGCGCTGGCGGCTGCGCTGTGTCTCGCATTCCATGCGGGACCCGCGATCGAAGAATACCGCATCCGATAGGAGGCATTATGTACGCATATATCAAAGGAATCGTCGACGAAACGGGACCGGACCGCGCGATCGTCGAAGCCGGCGGCGTCGGCTACGAGCTTTTTTGCAGCACGATCACGCTGAAAACGCTGATCCTCGGCGAGGAAGCGAAGCTGTATACGCATCTGCATCTGGCGGAGGGCGTGCAAGCGCTTTACGGATTTGCGGATACCGAAGAACGCGATATGTTCCGCAAGCTTCTGAACGTCTCGCGCGTGGGGCCGAAGCTTGCGATCTCGGTGCTTTCGACGATGACGCCGAACGACGTGCGCGCCGCGATCGTCACCGACAATCCGGCGGCGTTCGACCGCGTGGTCGGCATGGGCCGCAAGACGGCACAGCGCGTCATATTGGAGCTTCAGGAATCGATCCGTCAGGAAACAACCGGCATGGCGCCGGTCAAAAAAGACGACAAAGCGCCGTCGCTTCCGAGCGTGCAGACCGAAGCGGTTGCGGCGCTGACCTCGCTCGGCTACGACGGACTGACCGCCTCGCGCGCCGTTGCAAAGATCAAGGAAGCGGCGAGCGTGGAGGAACTCATCACAAAAGCTTTGAGAAGCATGGCAAAGGGGTAACGCATGCAGGACGACCGTTTGATTTCTTCCTCACTGCAGGAGGACGACGTAAAAAACGAATACAGCATCCGACCGCATTTTCTTTCCGAATACATCGGACAGGAGAGCGTCAAGGAGCACATGCAGATATATATCGAAGCGGCGAAATCCCGCGGGGAATCGCTCGACCATGCGCTGCTGTACGGCCCGCCGGGTCTCGGTAAAACGACGCTTGCGGGCATCATCGCCAATGAAATGGGCGTATCCTTGCGCGTGACCAGCGGTCCGGCGATCACGCATGCCGGCGATCTGGCAGCGCTGCTGACCAATCTCAACGAAAACGACATCCTCTTTGTGGACGAGATCCACCGGCTCAACCGCTCGGTGGAGGAGATTCTGTATCCCGCCATGGAGGACTATGCCATCGATATCATCATCGGCAAGGGCCCCTCGGCAAACTCGATCCGTCTGGATCTTCCGAAATTCACATTGATCGGCGCGACCACACGCGCTGGACAGCTCACGGCGCCGCTGCGTGACCGTTTCGGCGTCAAGGAACAGCTTGAGCTGTACACGCCCGAAAGCCTCAAGGAGATCGTTGTGCGAAGCGCGGACATCCTGCGCATCGAGATCGACGAGGAGGGCGCTCTGGAGATCGCTTCACGCTCACGCGGGACGAGATCGGAAGAGCACACGTCTGAACTCCAGTCAC
>CALFIV010000073.1 GCA_937877295.1 uncultured Clostridia bacterium | reverse complement strand
GGTTCTATAAATTCAACGGCGTCTTCAACGTCGGCGGCGGGATGGACGATCCGAAATCGGGATTTGAGCTTTCCTGCCGCGCGGCCGAGCAATGGCTCGGAGGCGTTTCCGTCCCGTATTACTACGGTGTGGACTTTCAGGCCCTGATCGATCTGGTCGATATGATCGGCGGAATCGATTTTGACGTGGATATCAAACTGTATACCATGGACAAACGAACCATCTACCCGGGGCACCGGCATCTGGACGGGCAAGGCGTCATGGCATATATGCGCATGCGAAAAACCGCCGGCGGATTGGACACCAAGCGCACCGCGCGGCAGCGCAAGATGCTGGTCGCAATCTTCCGGAAGCTCAAGCAGGAAGGCAAGCTCTCGATGATCCCGGATCTGCTGAAGACCATGGGTGACAACGTCTACACGAATACGACGCTTGCGCAGACGGCAGCGCTTGCAAACTTTGCGCAGGAAATCGATGCGGACAGCATTCAGCTGTACAGCATTCAGGGAACGATCAGTATGCGTTATGACTGGGCGTTTTGCTTTATCGATCAGCAAGCGCGCATTGATATGCTGAAAGCGGTTTACGGCATCGACGCAGAGCCTTTCGGCGTCAATTCTCCTGTGTACGAAAAATTCCTGCATGACCGCGGCTTCGTTGCAATTCAGCATTTGGCCAATGCAAACAAAATCCTTACCAAGGTGCACGAAACCGGAGCGAACACGATGACCGAGGAACAAAAAGCGGCGTATGCAAAATGCTGGCAGGACGCCGAAAACCTGCGGACGATGTTCCGGTATATCGACCGGTGGACACAGGCGCATTACGAGGAAAGCATCAAACTGACCGACGAAGAACGGCAGGAGCGCTCGGATTGCTATGACGCGCTGAAAAAGCTGGAAAAGGAACTCAGAGAATCGGCCAATGCGCTGAATGCGGCGTTCCAAAAACCGGTCTCACTGCGGTGGGACTACGGAACGACCGACTGGTATGAACGAGGCGGCGACGTCAACGACGTTTTCGTCGATTTTCGCTGAAAAAGACGGGCAGAGTATAACGCTGCTCTTGCCCGTTCTGTGGATCACGGAGTACTGACCATGAAAAAACAAGCCTGCAACAAAACAACCGATCGCGACAAGCACAAGGGCAAGCAATGGATCTTTCTGTCCATCCTGATGGGCGCATACGATTTCATTGCGGTCATCGCGGCATACTTTTTTGCGCTCTGGATGCGGTTTGATTTTGTGTTTTCCCATATCGAAACGCGTTATATGGAGAGCTTCAGTCGGTTCATTCTGCCGTACGCGGCGTTTTCTGTTGCCGTTCTGTGGCTGTTCCGGCTCTATCGCACGCTGTGGCGGTTCATCGGGTTGCGTGAGTTGGTCCGTACATTCGAGGCGTCGATTCTGCTGTCCGCCGTTCATGCGGCTGCGATCACACTTCTGTTCGGACGCATGCCGTTCTCATATTACATCGGCGGCGCAATCATTCAGCTGTTTTTGTTGATCGGCATCCGATTTGTTTACCGTGTATACGATTTCTGGCGCAGAAAGCGGATTCAGGACCGAGAAGCAACCGATCGCGTCATGCTGATCGGCGCGGGCAATGCCGGACAGATGATCCTGCGGGATGTTCTGACCAATCCGGATTCGCATGAAAAGATCGTTTGTATCATCGATGATGATGCGAACAAGCGCAATCGGTACTTGGAAGGCGTACCGATTGTCGGCGGACGTGAGGACATCCTGTCCAGCATCGAAAAGTACCGTGTCGATAAAATCTATTTTGCGATTCCGAGCGCGACTGCGGAGCAGAAACGCGATATTCTGGCAATCTGCAACGCCACCGATTGCGAGCTCAAGCAGCTTCCCGGCATCTATCAGCTGATTTCGGGACAGGTTACGGTCAGCGCGATGAAGGATGTAAAGCCGGAGGACCTTTTGGGTCGTGAGCCCATCCGTGCAGATATGACGGAGGTCTTCTCTTTCATCCACGGCAAAGTAGTGCTCGTCACCGGCGGCGGCGGATCGATCGGC
>CALFIV010000072.1 GCA_937877295.1 uncultured Clostridia bacterium | reverse complement strand
CATGATCATGGGATATCCCGGAAGCACCCAGAGGTTCCAGACCGCCGAGCAGCTCCGGTTTTGTCGACGGGATCGACTCGTAGACGGCGCGCGCTTTCTCGAACGTTTCGATCGCGCGTTCGTTCTCGCCGAACGCGTTGCAGGCAGTCGCGATGTTAACATACGTCGTGCCCGCCGAGATCGAGCCCTCAAACCCGATCGCGTCCAGAAGCTTTAACGCGGCGTCGGCGTGCAGCAGCGCGTTGCTGCGATCGCCCACCTTGCGGTAGTGACCGACAAGCTCGTTGCGGATCATCAGCTCACCCTTTTGATCGCGGCCGAGTCTTGCCTCCTCAAGCCAATACAATAGATGCCGCTCCACGCCTGCATAGTCGCGGCGCGACATATACGCATCGACCTTCTCCATGATCCGCTGCTGCGGCACGGGCCGGATCTCGGCCTTTGCGCCGTACGGTTCTTCACAGAGCAGGCAGCGCGGCTCGACGTAATCTTCCTTCTCGATCGGCGTCATGGTTCTCCCTCCGAAAAGCTGTTCGGATACAGTATAGCAGATGGCGAAGAAAAAAGAAAGAGGCATGCGATGCGACTTGTCAACCGTATGCGAAACTGCTATAATAAAGGATATGAAACGCTTACGCCCGATCCTCGCATGGCTTTTGATCGCGCTGCTTCTGACGCCCGTTTTAAGCCTTGCGGAACAGAATACAGACCCGACAGGCGAACCCGAACCCACGTCCGAAGAGGCGGCTGCAACGCCCTTTCCGTTCGGCGCGTCCGTCGGCATGGACGATGAACAGCGCGCCGCACGCGAAAAGGATCAGCAGCAGATCTTGAAATCCGCCGTCGCGCCGGGCATTTTTGTCGCCGAGGCGCTCAACTTTTCCCATCCGTACTTTGCCAAAAACGAGCACAAGCAGTTTCAGCCGGGAAGCACGACCAAGATCATGACCGCGCTTCTGACGATCGAAACCGTGTCGCTCGACGACGTTGCGAAAGCCCCGCGCGAGGCGACGCAGCTCGGCGGGTCGAATACGATGCTCGGCCTTGCGACCGGAGAGGAAATGCGTGTGGAGGACCTGCTCTACGGGCTGATGCTCGTCTCCGGCAACGACTGCGCCATCACGCTCGCCGTCTATCAGGCCGGTTCGGAAAACGCGTTCACCGAGCGGATGAACCGGCGCGCCGCCGAGCTGGGCATGACCGACACCTCGTTTACCAACCCGAGCGGCCGTCCCAAGGGCAGCAACCTTTCAACCGCATACGATATGGCGCTGCTGACGCAGGAAGCGCTGCAGCACGAAGCGTTCCGCACGATCGTTTCGACGGCGGAGTACACGATCCCGGCCAACGCCATGCGGAGCAGGCCGAAGACGATCCGCAACAGCAACCGTCTGGTGTCCGACGCGCCGGGCAAGGGCTATCATTATCCCTACGCGATCGGCGTCAAGACCGGCGCGACCGGATACGGTACGTGTCTGGTCAACGCCGCGCAGAAGGAGGACGTGACGATTATCTGCGTACAGCTCGGCGTCCCCGGCGAGGACTTTGACGGCAACCGCCGCGAGCTGTTCACCCGCGCGATCAAGATGTTCGATCATGTGTTCAACTACGAATACGCCTACGTCGACGCCGAAGCGCTGCTCTCCGGTTACACGGACAGCATGCTTGTGCAGAACGCCGATCCGGATGATCCGGAGGGCGGCAGGCTGCTCCTGCGCGTCGATCCGGCCGGCGCGACCGCGTTCCGTCCCATCCGGGAGATCGATGCGCTCACGACCGGCGAAGCAAGCTTCACCGTGGAAACCTCTGATCTGCATGCAGTTGCGCCGGTGCACACTGGAGATGTCGCCGGAAAAGCGACCTTTTCCTGCAACGGACGCGTCTGGTACGAGCTGCCGCTGGTCGCCGCACGCGACGTAGCGCCTGTGCCGACCCCCGTTCCGCCGACGCCGCTGCCCACTTCCGTCATCTCCAGTGCGACGCCCGGATAGCGCTCCTGCATCAGCTGAAAGAGGCGCGGGAAAAGGATCTGGCGG
>CALFIV010000071.1 GCA_937877295.1 uncultured Clostridia bacterium | reverse complement strand
GGCGGATTACGACATCCCCAAGGCGCAGATGGGCATCGTCTACATCGATGAGATCGACAAGATCGCGAGAAAAGGCGAGAACGTCTCCATCACGCGCGACGTCTCCGGCGAGGGCGTGCAGCAGGCGCTTTTGAAGATCTTAGAGGGCACGGTGGCAAACGTTCCTCCGCAGGGCGGCCGCAAGCATCCGCAGCAGGAATGCCTGCAGATCGACACGACGAACATCCTGTTCATCGTGGGCGGCGCGTTCACCGGCATCGACAAGATCATCTCCAAGCGCACGGGCAGTAAGCTCATGGGCTTTGGCGCAGAGGTGCGTTCGCAAAAGCAGATGGACGTCGGCACGATCCTCAAGGACATTCTGCCCGAGGACCTTCTGAAGTTCGGCCTCATTCCGGAGTTTGTCGGCCGCGTGCCGATCATCGTCACGCTCGAGAATCTCACCGAGGAAGCGCTGATCCAGATCCTCACCGAGCCGAAAAACGCGCTCACGCGCCAGTATCACCGCCTGTTCGAGATGGACGGCGTCGAGCTGGTCATCACCGAGGACGCTTTGCGCGAAGTTGCCAAAAAGGCGATCGAACGCAAGACCGGCGCAAGAGGCCTCAGAGCGATCATGGAGGACGTCATGCTCGGCATCATGTATGATATTCCGTCGCAGGACGACGTCACCACCTGTGAGATCACGGCGGACACGATCAACAAGCTCGCCCCGCCGATCCTAATCCGCGAAGGCGAACCGCAGCCGAAGCTGCCCTCGGGCCGCAAGACCCGCGCCAAAGCCGCACCCGCGGTCAAAAAAGCGGAATAACCCAACCACAAAGTAAGGAACTGCTGAGAAAGTCCAATCCCGTGTCATCCTGAGGCTTGCCGAAGGATCTCAGAACGGATTCCGTTACGAAACCGATCTGCGTTCAGAGATTCTTCACCTTCGGTTCAGAATGACAGGACTTTCTTGGCAGCTTTTTATATGCTCTATTGACAAATGCAATACTTCGCGATACGATGTATTACGCGAAAGGGAGTATGCTATGGATATTCAATTGAAACGCGGACTGCTGGATGTTTGCGTACTGGCGGCGATCAAGGATGAGGATTCGTACGGCTACAAGATCATCAAGGATATGAAGCCGTATCTTGTGCTGTCCGAATCGACGCTCTATACGATTCTGAAGCGGCTGGAAGCGGCGAGCATGCTGACGGTACGAAGCGTTGAGCACGACGGGCGGCTGCGTAAATACTATCACATCACAGCGGCGGGCATCCGGCGCATCGAAGAATTCAAAGAGGATTGGAAGGAACTGATTTCCATCTATCGATTTGTCACCAAGGAGGAATAGGGGCATGACGAAACAGGACTTTCTTGCCGCACTGCAGCAGGGGCTTTCGGGGCTTCCCGCAGACGACATACAGGAACGGCTGACCTTTTACGGCGAGATGATCGACGACCGGATGGAGGAGGGACAGACGGAGGAGGATGCGGTTTCGGGAATCGGACCGATCGACGCGATCGTGGAGCAGACGCTTTCGGAGATTCCGCTTTCGAAGCTTGTCAAAGAGAAGGTACGCCCGAAGCGGCAGCTCAAAACATGGGAAATTGTGATGTTGATCATCGGCGCGCCGCTGTGGATTCCGCTGTCGATCGTGGCATTTGCGCTGGTGCTCGTCTTCTATATCGTGCTGTGGGTGCTGGTGATCTGCCTGTGGGTGATCGAGGTTGCGGTCTGGGCATGCGCGCTGTTCGGACTGGTTGCCGCCGTGCTGTATGCGGCGCACGGATACGTGGCGTTCGGGATCGTGCTGCTCGGCGCGGCGCTGTTCCTCGCAGGGCTTTCGATTTTCCTGTTCTGCGCCTGTAAGGCGGCGACCGTCGGGACTGCGAAGCTTGCAAAGCGGATCGTACAAGGGATCAAGCGGATGTTTGTCGGAAAGGAGCGTACAAAATGAAAAAAGGAGCGATCATTGCGGCGGTGATCCTGCTGGCAGCAGGCTGTCTGATCTTTACCGGCGGATTATTTGCGGGCGGAAGCCTGCCTCCCATGACATACGAGGCGATGCGCTATTCGGTCACCGAACCGTTTACCGGGATTCGCATAGACGCGCACGAAGCGAACATCGAATTGATTCCGTCGACAGACGAAGTCTGTTCCGTCGCCGGCGCGGCGACGGAGAAGTTCTATTGGAACGTATCCGTGCAGGACGGCGTGCTGACGGTCATGAGCGTGGACGAACGGACGTGGGTGGATCGGCTGATGTCACATGCCGACCAACCGCTGCAGATCCGTCTGCCCCAGCAGGAATACAAAACGCTGACAATCGACAGCCGTACCGGCGATATCGAGGTCGCGGACGCCTTCCTGTTTGAATCGGTCGAGATCACCGCAAGCACCGGCGACGTCGTCTGCTTTGCGTCCGCAACGGATCATATGAAGATCAAGACGAACACCGGGGATATCCGGGTCGAGGGCGTTCTCGCCGGAGCGCTCGATCTTGCCGTCACGACCGGCCGGGTGGACGTCTCCCGCGTCGTCTGCACAGGTGATTTGACTCTCTCCGTCAGCACCGGACGGTCGACGCTGAAGGATGTAGCATGTAAAAGCTTTGCGACAAGCGGCAGCACCGGCGATCTCACGATGGAAAACGTGATCGCTTTGGATATGATCTCGATCAAACGCAGCGCCGGCGACGTGCGCTTTACCGCATGCGACGCGCAGGAGATCACGGTTGAGACCGGCACCGGGGACGTGACCGGCTCGCTGCGTTCCGCAATGGTCTTTACAACCAAGACCGATACCGGCAGCGTTGACGTGCCGCCATCCACCGACGGCGGGCCTTGCCGGATCACCACGGACACCGGGGATATCAAGATTACAATACCGTAAAGCATTGAGGGGGCGTCCGGGAGGATGCCCCTGCTGTGTTGTTAAACAAAGACTGGTCATCCTGTACCGCTTGCGGTGAAGGATCTCAGAGCGGAAACGCTTGTACGTTCAGAGATTCTTCGCCACTCCACTTCGTTACGCAAGTGCCGTCGCGCGCTCCCCGCGCGTCGCCATGGCTCAGAATGACACTCGTAAAGTTTTGTCATAACAATGCAGCAGGGGCCGTCGTCCTCGACGACCCGCGCTGCATGCAATCTTACTCCCCGACGACCTTCTCTGCGAAGGTGTTGTTGACGAGCTCCGAAAACGCCGGGCGTCCCGTCAGCTCGCCGTTGAAGTCGATGACGGTCAGCAGCCGTTCATAGTCCGTTTCCTGCATGATCGGGTTTTTCATCCACGAGTCCGTTTCGCGGTACGATTTCACGACTGCCTTGAGACTCTTGAGCGACGCGTCCGGGAAATACGGCTGCATGGCCAGCGCAGCTTCCTCGTCGCTTGCGGTTTCGACCCACTGCTGCGCCTTATAGATCGCGCGCAGAAACGCCTCGATCCGTTCGGGATGCTCGTCGATCATCTTCTGCGACGCAAAATAGCAGGTGTATGGCACTTCGCCGGATTCGAGCCCGATGTTTGCCACGATATAGCCCTTGCCCGCGTTCTGAAACTCCGTTGCGGTCGGCTCAAACAACGTCACATAATCGCCTTCGCCGCCTTCGAACGCGCCGGCCATCAGGTTGAACTGGATCGAGTCGATGATCGTGCAGTTCTCGCCGTCGATCAACCCGTTGTTCGCCATCACCCAGCGCAGCGTCATGATGGGCATACCGCCCGCGCGTCCGCCGATGATCGTTTTGCCTGCAAGATCGTTCCACGAAAACGCGTCGGTGGGCGTGCGCGCAATCAGAAACGATCCGTCGCGCTTGGTGAGCTGTCCCACGATGACCGGATGATCCTCCTTGCCCTCGTTCATCACATATACGCCGGTTTCCGGTCCGGCAAGGCACAGATCGGCCTCGCCCGCGAGAAGCGCCGTCATTGCCTTTTCGCTGCCGCCGGAGGTGGTGATTTCCACGTTCAGCCCCTCTTCGGCAAAGAATCCGCGTGCAAGCGCAATGTACTGCGGTGCATAAAAGACGGAGCGCGTTACCTCATGCAGTTGCAGGGTGACCGTTTCCTGTTCCGCGGGTTTGCATGCGAGCGGCAGCAGCAACAGCAGCGCCAGAAGGATCAACATCGTACGTTTCATAAAATTCCTCCTCGTTCGTTTTTTGCATGATATGCGTATTGCAAATTTTATGTGATTTTATTGGTTTTTGGTTTGCTTTTGCAAAACGGATGGGATATAATAACAATCGGAGGTGAACGCAATGGAAAACAAAGGCGATACGTTACAGTTCACCGTGCCAAAGGAAGCACGGACGGCACGGGATGTTTTGATGACCGTCTATGCGGCAATGCGTGAAAAGGGCTATGACCCGGTCAATCAGATCGTGGGCTATCTGCTCTCGGGCGATCCCACCTACATCACCAGCCACAACAACGCCCGTTACCTGATCCTGCGCATGGAACGCGACGAGCTCCTGGACGAGCTGGTCCGCTTCTACGTGGAGCAGCATTGATCGCGCGCATGGTCGCGCTCGACGTCGGCGACAAACGCATCGGCGTCGCGGTCTCCGATCCTCTGTGGATCACCGCGCAGGGCGTGGAAACGTACTGGCGGACGGAGAGCGTCAAAAAGGACGTTGCCCATATCGTCGAGCTGCTTCAAAAATATGCGCCGTGCAGGCTTCTTTTGGGCTTGCCCATGAACATGAACGGCACGGTCGGCGAGCAGGGGGAAAAGGTGCAGCGCTTTGCCGAAGTGATCCGAAAGCAATGGGACGGCGAGCTGCTCTTTTTTGACGAGCGTTTAACGACTATGGCGGCGCGCCGCGTGCTGGTTGATGCGGACCTTTCGCGCGGCAAGCAGAAGAAGGTCATCGATAAGCTGGCTGCGGTGCTCATTTTGCAGGGCTATATGGACAGCCATCCGAACGGCTGACGCCGTTCGTTGTCCGGCATATGTCTTTCTGAGGCGAAGCCGAAGCATCTCTGAACGAAAAAGGAGAAAACCATGGAAGAACAAAACACCATCGTCACATTGATCGACGAAGAGGGCAGAGAGGTTGAATTCGATCTCGCCGCAACGTTCGATTATGAAAAAAAACGCTATGCCGCGCTGTTCCCGCTTGATGACGTCGAGGGCGTCGGCGAGGACGAGGTCGTGCTTTTGGAGATCGTCAAGACGCCGGACGGCGAGGTCTACCGCCCGATCGAAAACGAGATCCTATTAGATGAGGTCTTCAACGAGTTCATGGAGATTCTCGACGAAATGGCGGATGGCGACGAAGAAGAATGATTCCGAATGCTCCCTTTTCGGAGCATTTTTATTTTTTCAACCGGCTCGGTTGATCGATTCAACCGCCGGTTGCTGGCACAACCGCACGATGTTCGCTATACTGAACACAAATCCTGCGATTTCCGCTGAAAGGAATCAGAAATGAAGAACGTATTTTCCGACCGCAACTTCCGCCTCGTCTTTTTCGGCGCGCTTGTTTCCAACGTCGGCGCACTGTTCTACAGCTTTGCGGTCAGCTTTTACATCCTTGAGATCACCGAGAACAACGCCTTTTTGCAGGGGCTGTATCTGGGCCTATGCGGCGCGGTCAGCCTGATCTTCATGCCGATCGGCGGAATCTTCGGCGATCGGTTCAACAAAGCGAAGATCATGTTCGTCTGCGATTATCTGAAGGGTGGCGTGATTCTGCTCGCCACCGCGGCGATGCTGGTGCTGCGCACGCATACGGCGCACCTGATCATCCTGTTTGCCGTCGGCGTCCTCGGAAACGCGGTCGGCGGCGTCTTTGCGCCCGCATCCGGCGCGCTGCTGCCGCATATCGTGGACGAGCAGCAGCTCCAGCAGGCCAATTCCTATTTTTCGATCATGGGTTCGCTGCAGTCGATCTTCGGCGTCGTGCTGGCGGGCGTGCTGTATGCGGCGCTGCCCATCCACCTGCTGTTTCTGATTATCGGCGTTTGTTACGTCGCGTCCGGCGTGTCGGAGATGTTCATCCGTTATGCGCATCAGCCCAAGGAGGACCGGCTGACCCTGCGTACGGCGGTTTCGGATTTTGCCGAGGGCTTACGCTATATCAAGACGCAGAAGGCGCTGCTTGCGATGATGTTCGCCATCCTCTTTATCAACTTCTTCTTTACGCCGTTTGTCTCCAACTTCATTCCGTTCTTCATCAAGACCGACCTTGCCGGCGCGCCGCGCTATCTTCTGGATGCGATCATTGCGCCGGAGCAATGGATGTCGGTGCTTGAGGTTTTAATCGGCGCGAGTTCTCTGGTTGCCGCCTTGGTTTTGAGCACACAACCGCAGGCGGAGAAGGTCGGGCGTGCAGTCTCCTGCCGGTTGTTGGCGATTGCGGGGATCATGCTCGCGGCGACCGTCGGCTATTGGGTGCTTGTCGCAAGGGGCGTTTCGCTCGATGCGTTCCTGATCCTGCTTGCACTCGGCAGCCTGCTGATCGGCGCGATCATTGTGTTCATCAACATCCCGACCAATACGGTGCTGATGCGCATCGTCGACAAGGATAAGCTCAGCAAGGTTAACAGCGTCATCAGCATCTCCTCGCAGGGACTGATCCCAATTGCTTCCGTCCTGGCGGGGCTGATTTTGCAAAGCTTGGGCAGCACAGCACTGCTCATCTTCTGCACGGTCGGCTTCATCGCCACCGCGCTGTCGATGCTCCTGAACCTGCGGGTCAAGGAGATTTAACAAAAAAGCGCTTTACAGGGGCTCTGTCAAGGCGGTATTCAAAGTACGGTTGCTTTGTTCATCTGTGGTAGAAAGAACGTGACGAATCCGGATTTGAAGAGGGACATTTGATATGAATTTAGAGACCAACAGACTCATCATAAGACCATTTTTATCAACGGACTTTGACGATTATTTTGCGTATATCATGGAATCGGAATTGCAGAACATGCTCGGCTTGAACGGGGTAAACGACGAAGAGACCGCTCTGAAAACATTCCAATGGCTGTTGGACAATCGAGAGCTTTTTGCTTTGATTCAAAAGGAAGAAGGTCGCGCAATCGGTCACATTTGTATGCATCCTCCGATAGAGTGTTTATTGAATCATCCGACGTTCCATGGAAAAAACGGCTGTTCTCTATCGTTTGCAATCGCAAAATGGGTGCGCAGAAAAGGGCTTATGAAAGAAGCGCTGCTGGGTTTTATCGATGCGCTGTTTGTTCGTCGACAAATGGATTATATCGATTGTGAGTATACAGAATCGAATACCGCATCTCATGCGTTACAAGAAAAACTCGGATTCAGATATTGGGCAGAAGAACAGTTTGGCGATGAAGAGCTGATCATCAATGTTTTGAGACGAGAAGATTGGAAAAGCAAACAAATACTGGCTTATTGGGAAGGAACAGATTCTCAACCAATCCCTTCTCAGCAGGTTTCTGTACGTTCACAAATGCACGTCCCGACGCAGGAAGGATGGCGACGATCGAGCTGCCGCCAAAACGAAATGAAATGATACGGAGCTTGTGGTTGTGCGCAATCTACCTCTGTAACGGAGTGGACGCCATTGGCGGTGATGAGGGGAAATCGCTCGGCGTCAGCCGAATATCGTGCCGTCAGGCATATCGCTTGCGCGAAGCACAATTCTGGTGATATTTTGTTGATGCAGAACGATATGCTTGCTTACGTTTGCACAAGACGAAAACCACCCTTAAGAGAATGCCATCTTTTCCGATCGCGTTATTGGATCTCCCACAGCACGTCGACAAAGTTCCGGCCCGGAATTGCGGTAAAGCCCATCATTTCATAGAGATGGATTGCCGCCGGATTGTCCACGTCCACCTGCAAGGTCAGGTCGTTCGGCCGGGTCAGCGCAATGGCCCGCGCCAGAAGCTTTGCGCCCCAGCCGCGGTTTCGGTGCGCCGCATCCACATAAAGATCGGAAATATTGGTTGTTTGATCCCAACGTCTCAAGTCGAGATAGCCCAAAACAGCGCCGTTTTCGATTGCAAGCAGCGCACGGCAGGTTTCCGGTCTTGCGGCGATGTCTTCGCCGTCCAGATACGCGTCGCTGTTTTCGTGCAGCGCAATGTATTGCGAAAGAACCGGCGCAGAAAGCAGCTCAATCCCTGCGGTATCCGTTTGCGGAACAGTTCCGGTCAGCTTCATGTTCTGCTGCTCGGCAAACACGGTTGCGCCGACCGCGGTCAAAAGCGCATGCAAAAGCCGTTCGTCCGGCCGCATTGTGAATTCGACGGTGTACCCCGCAAAGCATTCCCGAAGCCGTTCCAGCATCTCACGGCCGTCGTCTTCTGAACCGCAGAGCCATTCGGTCATGACCAGATACTGTTCGTCAAAACGGTCAAACGCAAAGAATCCGGTGATTGTGCCGCCGTCGCACGCGGCGAAAACCGCCTGCTTCGGATCGCTGATGCGCTTTTGCAGATCGGCAAGTAGCTGTTCGGATGTGCGAGCACGCCGATCAAACAGCTGCAAGGCTTCCACAGCGGAAAGGGGCGGTACTTCGTTTTGCAGCAATCGGATCATTCGTATCTTTTCCACGGAATAAACTTGCTGACGCGCTTCTGATACGCCGTGTATTCGGGATATTTCGATGCGCTGATTTCCTCGCCGAAGTTCGAGCTGCCCCAGAAGAGCACGATCAAAAGCAGCGCGCCGATGACGCTCCAGTTGAAGATTCCGATCTTCGCTGCGATGCTGAACAAATACACCGACGCCCAGACGCCCTGCTCGCCGAGATAGTTCGGATGGCGGCTTCTGCCCCAAAGCCCGGTTGTGTTAAAACCCTTGTTGTACGGCGCAGGCAGATCCGAAAGCTTCGCGCCGCTTTTCAGCAGCTCCTTTTTCTTCGAATGGAATCGCCATTGCTGCGCGTCGGCCACCGTTTCGAGCACCAGGAAGCCCGCCGTCAGCGCGGCCGCGACGCCGTCGAGCCAGCCGAACGGCACGTCTGCGTTCATCGAAATCAACGCAGGCAGCGTGGTGCACAGAATCAGCACATTCTGGTAGATCGAGATGAAAAACAGGTTGAAGAGCAGCCATTTCCAATGCGGCTGAAACTCCTTTTTGCTGCGCAGAACCGCCCAGCGGTAGTCCTCCTCGCCTTCCCAGAAGCGCAGCCGGTACGCGCCTTTGCGGGCAAAGTTGAAGGTCAGCCGCGCGCCCCATACGGTTGCGAGGACCGCCATCACGACAAGGCGCGGATGCATACCGCCTCTGATCGTGACGATCCAGATATAGACCTCTGGGAGAATGCTCCAGAGCTTATCCATCTGACTGTTATTCTTGGACAGCTCGCCCACGACAAAGCAGAACAGCGCGGAACCGCCGCAGATGTACAGCAAAATCTTCAGAGTGCTCCATTGTAGCTCGTCCAATGCGGGGCCGACGGTGAAGTACAGAATCGGGCAGGCGAGAACCGACAGCCCGACGATCAGTGCGAGAATTGCTTTTTTCATGGTTTCCCCCAACACATATCCTTATGCCCATTATAGCATTTACATGCGGTTTGTCCAGCCCGAAAAAACCTTGCAAAATTCGCAATTTGGGGCTTGCAATCCGGAGTTCGGATGTGTATAATAGGCAAGGTATCACGCACTCCCGCGGATTCGGCGTCTCGTGCCCTCTGGGTTAACGCCATTTGAAACGGGAGGAGGACAAACTAAAAACGAGGAGGTTTATTTATCATGTCCGTGATCTCAATGAAACAACTGTTGGAAGCAGGCGTCCATTTCGGACACCAGACCCGTCGCTGGAATCCGAAGATGAAGCAGTACATCTTCACCGAGCGCAACGGTATCTACATCATCGACC
>CALFIV010000070.1 GCA_937877295.1 uncultured Clostridia bacterium | reverse complement strand
AACCTACCCGAGAGGAGCCAACCATGACCGCCAACGCCAACGACTTCGCCGACCTCTACGACGACATGCTGGAATGGCTGGACGACAGCAGCCGCAGCCACGACGCCTGGCAGATTGTCGAGGAGGCCGCTCGCGTCCACTCCATGAGCAAGGACGTACCCAACGACCTCCACCTCGCCGGCAGGGTCTACGGCATGGCAACCGCCCTGCAGGTCATGCACGACCACGGCACGGGCATCGGCGAGGGCTTCTACGAGGGCAACGTGAACGTGTGGGTCGCGTTCGTCGAGGACTTTGCCGAGAGCAACTACGAGAACGGCGAGCGCATCTATCTTGACAACGAAGAATATCAGACATACGTCGTACCGGCGCGCCTTGCGGCAAATCCGGAGGCAGAGAGGGCATATCGTGAGATTTATGCGCACCAGGGCGAAGGTAAATCGGAAAACTGGTTCGTCAAGAACATTCTGAAGGGCGGACGCGATCCGCAGACGCCGGACGGCGAGAGCTTCAAGCTTTCCGAAAAGTATCCGACCGAGGATGCGTTCCTTGCGGAGCTTGCGCAGATCAATGTGCAGGATGAGTTCGGCAATGTCAAGTTCAAGACCAATCCAGACTATATCGACTATGTTGTTCCCGCACGTCAGGCGTATGTGTGGAACATTACGATCGCGAACCCCGGCGTACTGATCGCGTTCATCGCGGTGCTGCTTGTTGTGCTTGTCGGCATGTCCGTCTTCCGCTCCCCGGCGGTTGCACTGATGCCGGACGTCACGATCAAGCCGCTGCGTTCTAAGGCGAACGCAATCATCAATCTGATGGGCAGCGCGGGCGGCGTTTGCGCATTGGTGCTCGGTCTCGGATTCCTCTTCAATACCGGCGCGATCAAGAACACGTTCATGAGCTATATCGGCTTCTTCGGCGCGATCATTATCATCATGCTGATCGCCCTCGTCGTGTTCATGGTGACGGTCAAGGAGCCGGAATGGGCTGCTGAAATGGAAGAGAAGAGCCGTGAACTCGGGATCGACGACGTTGACGATAACGAAGCGGCGTCCGGCGACAAGAAGCTTTCGAAGGGCGAAAAGGTCTCCCTGCTGCTGATCCTTGCCTCCGTCATTCTGTGGTACATGGGCTATAACGCGGTCACCTCGAAGTATTCGATCTACGCAGGCCGCGTATTGGATAAGGACTATAACCTCACGCTGATCATTGCGCAGGCGGCGGCGATCATCTCGTATCTGCCGATCGGCATGCTCTCCTCAAAGATCGGACGCAAAAAGGCGATCCTGATCGGCGTCGTGATCCTCACCGGCACATTCTTCGGCGCGTCCTTCATGCGCGCGACCACACCGACCATGCTGATGAACATCATGTTCGCGCTTGCGGGCATCGGCTGGGCAACGATCAATGTCAACTCGTTCCCGATGGTCGTGGAGCTTTCCCGCGGCGGAAACGTCGGCAAATACACCGGATATTATTACGCGGCAAGCATGGCGGCGCAGGCGATCACGCCGTTCCTCTCCGGCATGTTTATGGACCGGCTCGGGTTCACGTCACTGTTCCCATACGCAACGATTGCGGCGGGACTTGCATTCTTCACGATGCTGTTCGTGAAGCACGGCGACGCAAAGCCGATTCGCAAAAAAGGGTTGGAAGCTCTGGACGTTGATGATTGATGAAGGAGGACAGCTTCGGCTGTCCTTTTCATATATCATATATCTACTCAACCAATGCTGCATCTGCGGCGAAACTGTAAGAAAGGCGGAATGAAACATGGATCCACAATTGCTTTCCGGCAATGAAGCGATCGCACGGGGCGCATACGAAGCGGGCGTCAAGGTCTGCTCGGCGTATCCCGGCACACCCAGCACGGAGATTTTCGAGAACCTCCCGCAGTATAAGGACGATCTGTACTGCGAGTGGGCGCCGAATGAGAAGGTTGCGGTCGAGGTCGCGTACGGCGCGTCGATCGCAGGCGTGCGTTCTCTCTCGGCGATGAAGCATGTCGGTGTCAACGTGGCGGCAGACCCGCTTTTCACAGCGGCGTACAACGGCGTATGCGGCGGCTTTGTCATCGTCTCGGCGGATGATCCCTCCATGCACTCCTCGCAGAACGAGCAGGACAACCGTCACTATGCGCGCGCAGCGAAGATTGCGATGGTCGAGCCCTCCGATTCACAGGAATGCCTTGACTTCCTGAAGGAAGCGTATCGCATCTCCGAGCAGTTTGACATGCCGGTGCTGTACCGCATCACCACGCGCGTTGCGCATTCCAAGAGCCTCGTCACCTTCGGCGAACGCGAAACGCGTGAGGTTCCGGCATATAAGCGCAACATGAAGTATGTTTCTTCGCCGGCAAACGCGTATGTCAACCACGCGAAGGTTGAAAAGAACCTCAAGGCGCTCGAGGAATATGCCAATACCTCCAAGCTCAACAAGGAAGAGATCAACGGCTCTGAGATCGGCGTCATCACTGCGTCGATCGCGTATCAGTACGCAAAGGACGCGTTCCCCGAGGGCACGTCGTTTTTGAAGCTCGGCCTTACCAATCCGCTGCCGATGGACCTGATTCGCGCATTTGCAAAGAAGGTGCAGAAGCTGTACATCGTCGAAGAGCTTGATCCGTTCATGGAGGAGCAGATCAAGGCGGCGGGCATCGAATGCACCGGCAAGGAGCTGATCGGCAATCTGTACGAGCTCAATCCGCAGATCCTCAAGGAGCGTCTGTTCGGGATCAAGCCCGAGACGGTCGACGTCGGCGTTAAGCCCGTTTCCCGCCCGCCGGCCCTGTGTCCGGGCTGCCCGCACCGCGGCTTCTTCTATACGGTCGCCCGTCATAAGAACTACGTCGTGGCCGGCGACATCGGCTGCTACACGCTGGGCTTCGCTCCGCCGCTTTCCGCTTTGGATTCGTGCGTGTGCATGGGCGGCGGCTTCACCGTGGCGATGGGTATGGCCAAAGCGTTCGAAGCGTCCGGCCAGACTGACAAAAAGGTCTTCGGCGTCGTGGGCGATTCCACATTCTTCCATTCCGGCATGACCGGCGCTGCCGAGATCATCTACAACAAGGGCAACGTCGTCCCCGTTGTGCTCGACAACTCCATCACCGGCATGACCGGCCATCAGGACAACCCGGGCAGCGGCTTCACGCTCGAGGGCGAGATCGCCGAAAAGC
>CALFIV010000069.1 GCA_937877295.1 uncultured Clostridia bacterium | reverse complement strand
AAGATATTGGAAGCCGAGCAAATCCCGACGCCGACGGAGTATTTCCGAGAGAATGGTTTGCCATGCTCCAACAAGCGTACGGTAACGCCGTTTCGGTGGGATCAGAAAACGGTCGTCTATATCCTTGAGAATCGTCAGTACACCGGATGTATCGTGAACTTCAAAACCACAACGGTCAGCTACAAGGTTCACAAAACGATTGGTCGGCCTGTTTCAGAACAGCAGATCATTCCGGATATGCATCCCACGATCAGTTCCGAAGAGGATTGGCTGCGGGTGCAGGAACTGCGGAAGAACAAACGCCGTCCGACGGCAACATTATTTGCGGCCATGCACGACGCAGAGCAACGCTCCGCATAACGGAAACGGAGCAGCCGATCTGACTGCTCCGCACCTCACACTAAAACTATCCTTATCGGTATCGCCCGAAGGGCGGTTTTTTGTGAGATACGATTATGCTTCCACCGGAGCTTCTTCCAATGCGTCCAGCTTCTTCGAAAGCTCGGCATATGCGGCTTTGTCCGTAACGCGCAGAAGCTCAATCGCCGCAAGCGCGCGGACCGCGTCCTTTCCGGATTCATCCAGCCGTGCGTACCGCTCCAGAAGCTCGCGCTTCTCACCGTCCAGAAAAACGGGATTGTCGCCGGGAACAGGTTTGATGTTCAGGACTTCACAGATATGCATGACGGTCTCAAAGGAAGTTCCGCCGATGCCCTTTTGCAGCGCAGTGATGATGGTCGACTGCGGCACGCCGATGTACATGGAGAATTGCCGCACGCTGCGGAATTGCTTTTTGATCTCGGCTTTGATCAGTTTGGTTAATTCATTCATTTCACACACCTCCTTTGCAATCTTACCACGCGGAAACGTTTCCGTCAATGAAAAGAACTTGAAAAACATGTGAAAAATATATGAAATCGGCACAAGCCGCGTTTGACGAGGAATAATCGCGCGATTGCCGCAACAAAAAAGGGCGATCCGCCCTTTTCCCGTACAAGTTTTCACGAAAGCTTCGCCGTAAACGGCGGACTTTATTCGACCTTTTCAAACATGTCCTTATCCACGCCGCAGATCGGGCAGCACCAATCGTCGGGCAGCTCTTCAAACGGAGTGCCGGGCGCGATGCCGCTGTCGGGATCGCCCACCTCGGGATCGTAGATATAGCCGCAAGGGCCGCACTGATACTTTGCCATAGTCGTTCCTCCTTGAAAAATTGCGCTGTTCGCTGCCGTTTCATTATATCAGACACTGCACCTGCCGCGCAAGTCCAAAACGCGAATGCGCGCATGTTTTTTTGCGGACGGCGTGCAAAAAAGGTTGTTGCGCTATGGAGAATATGATATACTGTTCTCCAAAGAGATTCCAATCGGGAACAGGAGGATAAAACGATGCGTAAAAGAGGAACAGCACTGCTTTTGGCCCTGCTTCTGGCGCTCGGTGCGTTCGCCTGCACAGGCACGCAGCCGACACAGGAAACGCCCGCACCGGTTGAGACGGAGCTGACGGAAACGCCGGCGCCCGTTGAGACGGAAGCGACGCCGGCGCCGGCCACGGAGGAATATTTCCTTCCCAAAGAGGACGGCTGCAATCAGCTGACGCTGTACTGGAAGGCGGATTCGATCAATTTTGACACCAGCGACATGTGGATCTGGTTCCCGGAGCAGGCGGGTCACGGCTATCAGATGTATCCGTGCGCATACGGCGCAAAGTGCATGATCAACGTACCGACGGACGTCACGGAGGTCGGCTTCATCGTGCGCGTCAACTGCTCCGATCCGTTCGGTTCATCCTGGGGCGAAGCAACAAAGGACTATGACGGAGACCGCTTCGCAGAGATGGACGGCGATACCGCCGTGTATCTGGTATCCGGCGACGGAAATGTCTATTTCAGCAACGACGGCGGGGTAACGCTTATGCAGAAACAAACGGTCAATTCTATCGGCATCATCAGCAAAAACGAGATCAAATACAACATCACACCCGCGACGCGCATCGAGAGCCTTGATGACGTTGCGGTTTACGACGGCGACACGCGGCTCGAGGTCGAGAGCCTTTCGAGCCTCAACAACGAGGTTGTCGTCGGTACGATCAAGCTCAAGGAGGATCTTGACATCACCAAGCTCTATACGGTCGAGATCAAGGGCTTCGAGCGCACGACGGCGATCCCCACGGGCATCTTCGATTCGAAGGAATTCATCGAGAATTATACCTACGACGGCGACGATCTCGGCGCAGTGGTGAACGGCGATCAGACGACGTTCAAGGTATGGGCGCCTACCGCACAGTCCGTGGTCCTCAATCTGTACGAAGCGGGCGACGGCGGAACGGCGTTCCTGTCCGTGGAAATGGAAAAGGCGGAAAAAGGCGTGTGGACAAGCACGCAGCCGGTCGGCAGCGGTACGTACTATACCTACACGGTCACGACGGCGCTCGGCACGAGCGAGACGACCGATCCGTATGCGAAAGCGCTCGGCGTCAACGGCAACCGCGGCATGGTCATCGACCTCGATACCACCGATCCGGCGGGCTTTGCGGAGGACGCCTACTATGATGGCATCGAAACCTATCGCGACGCGATCATCTGGGAGGTCCATGTGCGCGACTTCAGCAATCGCATTGCGGGCGCGAAGAATCCCGGCAAGTATCTCGCGTTCACCGAGACGGGACTCAAAAATGCGTCCGGCGAACCGGTCGGCGTCGATTATCTGGTCGATCTCGGCGTGACGCATGTGCATCTGCAGCCGGTTTACGACTACGCGACGGTCGATGAAACCAAGCTTGACGAACCGCAGTTCAACTGGGGCTACGATCCCAAGAACTACAACGCGCCCGAGGGCAGCTATTCCACCGATCCGTATCACGGAGAGGTGCGCGTCAACGAATTCAAGCAGATGGTGCAGGCGCTGCACGCGCAGGGCATCGGCGTGGTCATGGATGTCGTCTATAACCACACCTACGACTCCAACGCAAACTTCAACCGCATCGTTCCCTATTACTACTATCGCTACCTGCCCAACGGCGACAATTCCAACGGCAGCGGCTGCGGCAACGAGACCGCGTCCGAACGCGCCATGTTCCGCAAGTTCATGGTGGATTCGGTCACCTACTGGGCAACCGAGTACCATATCGACGGCTTCCGCTTCGACCTGATGGGTCTGCACGATCTCGATACGATGCAGGCGATCGAGCAGGCAGTGCATGCGATCAATCCGAAGGCGATCCTCTACGGCGAGGGCTGGACGGGCGGCGCCACGACGA